>CALFVD010000103.1 GCA_937928005.1 uncultured Neomegalonema sp.
GCCCCGCCCGCATTGCAGCCCCGAATAGATGCCTTCTGACACCCCGCCCTTGCGAGTGAAGAAAGCATGACCGATGCCGTCACCCTGCAACGCACCGATTTCGATTATTTCGATCATGCGCCCAACTCCTCCGCAAACCCCGGTGGGGCAATATCATCGCCTGACAATGCCAGCGCCTTGAACAGCGTCCCCATCGCTTCCGGGCTAGTCAGACGGTCCAACGCCGCCTCGATCTCTTCGGCCCGGTCGGGCGATTTCTTCGCCAGCATCGCCGCACGCACCCGGATGCCTAGCCAGTCGAGCAATGCACCCTGTCCACGCACGCCCCAGCCGGTCGCGCCCGCCCCTTCAGCGGCTTTCGACAGGGCGATGAAATCGACATGGGCCGTCAAGTCCGCCTCCCCCGGCGCATCCAGCGGGTCGGCATAGGCATGGTCCTGCATGGCTTGTAGCGTGTCGCCGCTCGCCCGAACCGCCGCATGTCCATAATCTACGACCAGCGCAACGCCCCCCGACGCCGCCAATCGCTCACCGATACCAGCGGCAATCGCGCGCCCCTGCGGACAAGTCTCATAGACTGCGCCTTCCTCGGTCCCACTGGGCAGCTCATCGGCGCTACCCAAGGGCGGCGACAGGCCAAAGGCAAAGCGGTCATTCAACAAGCCAACCATCCGTTCGCATAATGCGCCATCTGCAACTGTAAACTGCCGTACTGGCAAGGCATCGAAAAACTCATTCGCCACCAGAAACAGCGGCCCCTCCGGCAACCCGTCGATATCATCGGCCCAGCGCGGTTGATGCGCGCCCAAACTCTCCCACTGCTTGCGGCGTAGGGCAGGAGAGATTTCGACCAGCCAGACATCGGCAGCCTCCGCAAACCCCTCCACCCGCGCCGCCGCACGCAGGATATCGGCCATCAGCGTCCCCCGCCCCGGCCCCAACTCGGCCAGCACAAAGGGCGCGGGCGACCCTCGATCCATCCATGCTTGCGCCAGCCATAGCCCAATCATCTCGCCGAATATCTGACTGATTTCGGGTGCGGTCGTAAAATCGCCCGCCTTTCCTAGCGGGTCGCGCGTAATGTAATAGCCATGCTCAGGATGCGACAGGCACAGTGCCATGTATTCCGCCACCGGCATCGGCCCGCCCTCGCGGATGCGCGCTGCGATAATATCATGCAGCGGGGTCATGCCGCCCGCCGCCGCATCGCCCACATGATCATCAACCCGCCGACCAAGACCATTGGCAGCGACAACAACTGCCCCTGCTGCAAACATTGTCCAAACGGTGCGATGACGCATTCCAGACCGGGATTCGCCTCGCGGAAGAACTCCACAAAGGCACGCGACAGGCCGTATCCAGCGATGAACACCCCCGCCACTAGACCGGGCCGCTTCAGCCCCCCGTTCCATGCAACGACTGCCAGCACGACCATGAGCAACAGGCCTTCTAGCCCTGCCTCGTATAACTGGCTCGGATGGCGTGGCACTTGTGCGGGGTCGGCGGGGAAGACAAAGGCCCATGCCCCATCCCATGGTTTGCCCCATAGCTCACCGTTGACGAAATTCGCAATCCGCCCGAACAACAGCCCAAACGGCGCAGCACAGGCCACCGCATCGGCGGTCGATAGAGGCGGGGCAGGGTTTAGCCGACAGAACAGCGCCGCCCCGATTACGACGCCAAGGAACCCACCGTGGAAGGACATCCCCCCCTCCCACGTTTTCGCGATTTCAAGTGGATTCGCCATGTAATACTGGAAATTATAGAACAGCACATAGCCCAATCTCCCCCCGATAATCGTACCAAAGGTCGCGAAGAACAGCAGCGTTTCGGCTCGATCCGGCGCAAAGGGCGGCGTCTCGTTCGGCCACAGCCCCGCGCGCCGGGTCAGCAGCACCACATAGCGCCAGCCAAGGATCAGCCCGATGATATAAGCCAGCGCATACCAACGAATGCCAATCGGCCCTAGCTTGATGGCGAAGGGGTCGATATTCGGAAACGGCAGAACCATTTCGATGGGTGTCATGGGCGGTGCGCTCCGGTGTCGTCGTTGCGATGCGGTGTGAAGTCCTCCGTGGGTAACGTCAAGCCCCGGCGCTACCACCCCCCGTCAGGCCCAGTGTGTCGTAGACCTCGCGCAGCACGGGTCGCGCCAGTGCCGCCGCGCGTTCCGCCCCGTCGGCGAGGATGGCGTCGATGGCACCCTCGTCTTCCAACAGCCGCCGCATTTCCTCACCGATTGGGGCGATCTTAGCGACCGTTAGGTCGGCCAATGCGGGCTTGAACGCACCAAACCCTTGCCCCCCATATTCGACCAACACATCCGCCTTCGACTGCCCCGACAAAGCCGCGTAGATACCCACGAGGTTCAGCGCCTCGGCCCGCCCCGCCAGCCCATCGCCTTCAGAGGGTAGCGGTTCGGGGTCGGTTTTCGCCTTCCTGATCTTCTGCGCGATCAAATCCGCGTCATCAGTCAGGTTGATCCGGCTGGCATCTGACGGATCAGATTTCGACATCTTGTTCTCGCCATTGCGCAAGCTCATGATCCGCGCCGTCTCTGGCTGGATCAGCGGTTCGGGCAGCGGAAAGAAATCCGGCACATTAAAGTCGTTATTGAACTTCGCAGCGATATCGCGGGTCAGTTCCAAATGCTGCTTTTGGTCCTCGCCCACGGGTACATGGGTCGCCCGGTATGCAAGGATATCGGCGGCCATGAGCGTAGGGTAAGAGAACAGGCCCACGGAAGCGTTCTCTTTGTTTTTCCCTGCTTTTTCCTTGAACTGTGTCATGCGGTTCAACCACCCCATCCGGGCGACACAAGTAAAGATCCAGCCAAGCTCAGCATGGGCGGAAACGCGCGACTGGTTGAAAATGATCGACCGTTTTGGGTCGATGCCCGACGCGATATAGGCCGCCGCGACCTCCCGTGTTGCCCGCGCCAGTGCGGCGGGTTCCTGCGTCACCGTAATTGCATGCAGATCGACAACGCAATACAGCCGCTCGAATTCCTCTCGCTCCTGCAACGCCACGAAATTCACCAACGCGCCGAGATAATTGCCCAGCGTCAGATTGCCCGTCGGCTGCATACCAGAGAATACGCGGGGCGTATGGGTTGTGGTCATGGCAATTTCCTCAAAGTCGGTTTCAGGCGACTGGAATAAGTGCCGCACCGTTCCTGCGCAAGTCATCCTCGCACCTTCTCAATAAACATGCTTTACTCTATCGCCTATGGATGACGATCCCTTTCCAGAGCCGCGCAAGCGTGAACCGATTTTTACCCCGCGCGCCTTCGAGGCGGTGCCCGTTGTTGTGCTGGTGGCGACGATGGTTGCGATCCATGCGTGGATCATGTATGCGGGGCATCGCACGCAATACATCGTCTACCGTGATTATGCGTTCTTCTCGACCCGGCTGTGGCAGGGTGAAGACTTGCTGGCCCTTGTCTCCCATGCTTTTTTGCATGGTAGTTGGGCGCATCTCTTGATGAATATGTTTGCCTTGTTTGCGCTGGGCACTGTCTGTTGGAAGCGCATGGGCACCGCGAATTTCTATGCGTTTTTCGGCATCACCGCCGCCGCTGGGGCGCTGGCTTTTGCATTGATCCGCCCCGACGAGACCGGCCCATTGGTCGGCGCATCAGGGGCAATCTTCGGGATGCTCGCAGCGTTCAAATACATGCAGTTCGCTCAGGTTTCCGAGCAAGGCATAGATGTGCGCAAAGATGCGATCCTGTTTCTTGTCCAGATTACCGTGCTCAACTTCATATTGGGGCTGGCCACGGGCGGTGCCATGGCGTGGGAGGCGCATTTCGGCGGCCTTGCCATCGGCTGGTTTATCACGCCCTATATGCTTGAGAAAAAGCGATGAGCGAGCGCGCCCGCCCTGAATTCCGCGATGCATATCGCTGGTTCCTACCTATCACGACGCGCTGGATGGATAACGACGTCTTTGGCCATGTTAACAATGTGCAGTATTACTCGTTCATTGATACGACTGTGTGTAGCTATCTGATCGAAACCGGCCTGTTCCATCCCACTACAGGGGGATTGATGGCTGTTGTCGCCGAATCAGGGTGCAGCTATTTTTCCTCTGTCGCCTATCCAGACGCCTTAACCGGTGCCCTGCGCATCGACCGTCTGGGCACATCCTCGGTCCGCTACGGCGTTGGCATCTTCCGCGAGGGCGAGGCTCAGTCTAGTGCAGGGGGCTTCTTTACCCATGTCTATCTGGATCGGACCACCGGCAAACCTGCCCCGCTATCTAACGCCCTACGCATGGCGCTTGAGCCGTTAATTATCTGAGATGACGACGGTGAAAACCGGGCAGGGGTGGGATATGGCACCTTCATGCTCTACCTCTCAGGTCATGCAGGCCACAGACCTCCTCACCCTGACCGATAGCGGTCTCTATTGCCCCCAAGGCGATTTTCATATCGACCCGCACCAGCCCGTCGACAAGGCGGTTGTCACCCATGGCCATGCCGACCATTGCCGTGCAGGTTCCCACGCCATGCTAGCCACTCCCGAAACCGTCGAGATTGCGCTGACCCGCTATGGCGACGACGCATTCGCTGAGACGCAGGATCTGGTCTATGGCGAGGTGCTACGCGTCGGTGATGTCGATGTTACTTTCTTCCCCGCTGGCCATGTCCTCGGCTCCGCCCAAGTCCTGATCGAGCATAAGGGCCGCCGCGCGGTTGTCTCGGGCGATTACAAATGCCGCTCCGACAAGGCCTGCGCTGATTTCCAACTGGTTCCTTGCGACCTATTCGTTACCGAAGCCACATTCGGGCTGCCCGTCTTCCGCCATCCCGATGCCCCCGTCGAGATCGCCAAACTGCTGGATTCGCTGGCTCTCTTTCCCGACCGCAGCCATGTCATCGGCGTTTACGCTCTAGGCAAGGCACAACGCTTGATCGCAGAGCTACGCGCCGCCGGGCATGACGCGCCGATCTATATACACGGCGCGTTGCGCAAGCTGTGCGACCTATACGAACGCTATGGCATTGCTTTAGGCGAGTTGCCAGACGCCACCGCAAAGGGCGACAAAGACCGTTTTCGTGGCCAGATCACCCTTGCGCCCCCCGGGGCCATCGCCGACCGCTGGGCGCGCCGCCTGCCTGATATTCGCGTGGGCATGGCTAGCGGCTGGATGGGTGTTCGCCAGCGTGTGAAGCAGCGCAATGTCGAGCTGCCCCTCATCATCTCGGACCATGCGGATTGGGACGAGTTATGCGAGACGATCATTGGCACGGGTGCGCAGGATATCTGGGTCACTCATGGTCGCGAAGATGCCCTCTGCCATTGGTGCGAAACGCAAGGCATCCGAGCGCAACCGCTTTCTATCGCGGGTTTGGGCGAGGAAGAAGAATGACCCCCCATATCGGCGTCCTTATGCTCGACACCGCCTTCCCGCGCATCCTCGGTGATGTTGGCAATCCTGCTTCTTATGATATCCCCGTGCGCTTTCACATTATCACCGGCGCGGATGTGCCCGATATTGTGAGCGCAAAGCCCCCACCCGATGCCCTCATCGCACAATTCATCAGTGGCGCACAGGCACTCGAAGCGTCGGGCGCAATCGCCATCATTACGAGTTGCGGCTTTCTTGCCCATGCACAAACCGCGCTGGCGCAGGCGGTTAATATCCCCATCATGGCCTCCGCCCTCTCTCTTGGTCCTCTAGTCCATAGCATGACTGGCGGGCGGCGATTGGGTATTCTCACTGCAGACAGCCGTGCCTTGACCCCCGCTTTGCTGGCCATGGCAGGCATCACCCCCGATCATGTTGCCATCGCCGGAATGGAAGGCTCTGAAGACTGGCGACGTTTGATCTTGTCTACCAAAGATACCCAATCCCAAGACATCGACCCCGATGCCATCGGTGCCGCCGCCGAAGACGCCGCTCGCCGTTTGACTGCCACAAACCCCGACCTTGGCGCGCTCCTTCTGGAATGTACCAACCTGCCGCCCTATGCGGATCGTCTGCGTGTTGCGACCGGCCTGCCCGTGTTCCACATCCTCCATGCAGCGTGCCTGCTCTGGGATGCTTACTTGATTTCGCCGCAATACCGGCGTTAGGTGCGTCATCATTTCAAGAGGAGAGTCCCATGTCCGTCGCTCGCGTTACCGAAATCACCGCTACCTCGAAAAAAGGTTTTCAGGAGGCAGTCGAAAAAGGCATCGACCGCGCCAGCAAGACCCTCAAGAACATTACCGGCGCTTGGGTTGAAGACCACAAAGTCATCTGCGAAGATGGTAAGATCTCTAAATACATGGTCCGCATGAAAGTGACCTTCATCCTGAACGACAAGTAATTCGCCGTGGTTCCCTCTGCGTTCCCTCCTTGCTATAGGGGGTGCAGAGGAGAATCGTGGCCGTGCTAAACGATACCGCCCCCCTAACGCTATCGCTCTGCGGCCTGCCTTTTGAGGCGCGGGCATCTGGGGCATTATGGTTGCCCACCGAGCGCATGCTCGTTATCTCCGACCTGCATTTCGGCAAGGCCGAGCGCCATGCGCGCCAGGGCGGCGGTTTCTGGCCTCCTTATGAAAATACCGAAACATTGGCCCGGCTAGATGCGGAGGTCGACGCGCTCGATCCAGCTTGCATTGTCGCCTTGGGCGACAGTTTCGATGACGATGCCTGCGCTGATCAACTCGATGGCAAAACCCGTGCGCGCATTGATGCTCTGGTCGCCACGCGCCGCTGGATCTGGATTACCGGCAACCATGACCCCGCCCCATCTGGCTTTGGCGGCGAGGTGGCAGACGCCATAACCCTCGGCCCGCTCACCCTGCGCCATATCGCCGAACCGCAGGCGCAAGGCGAGATATCGGGCCATTATCATCCAAAAGCCAATATCCGCCTCCGAGGACGACGCATTGCCCGCAAATGCTTTTTCGTCAGCAATTCTCGCATCATCATGCCTGCCTTTGGTGCATTCACCGGAGGTTTGGACGTGTTCGACCCCACATTCGCACCCTTGTTCGATCACGAATCCAGTGTCATCCTCACTGGCACCCGCGCGGTTCGCTTGCCGCTGAAACAATTACGCCGTGTGGTGGCGTGAGAGGATAGCCTTGATGAAGATCGCCGCCCTTGCCTGCGCCGCCCTGCTTGGCCTTATAGCGCCCACCGCCGCGCAAGACGCTGATAAGCCCACGCGCAAGGGCGGCACGATGGTGGTCAACTTCCTCGGCCCCGTTACCTCCGCTTCGATGGCCGAAATCGTCCGCACTGCGCAGGATGCGGTGCTGGTCGGCGCCGATGAAATCCAGATCAACATTTCGTCTGGCGGTGGTCGCGTCTATGCTGCCCGCTTTGCCGTCAACGTCCTACGCTCGCTACCGATTAAGATCGTGACCGTCGCGATGTCCGATGTCGGCAGTTCTGCCGTCGCCCTCTTTTGCGCGGGCGAAGAACGCTATGTCGCCCCCGGTGCATCGATCTTTTTACACCAACTCACCCGCTTTGCCGAACGCTCGGTCAAGACGGCGGCGGCACAGGAACGCGAGGATGAAATCGTACGTGGCTGGTATGATGGAATGCTCAGCGATTGCCTCGGAAAACGTAATTCCATGAGCGAGATTGAGGTCTATAACGACCGCGATCTCATCCTCGATGATGCCGATATCCTACGCCTTGGCATGGCGAACAAGGCTTATTCGACCTTAAATGACAAACGCCAGTTTGGGCGCGCGGTCAATGTGGTGCCGGGCGATCTAAAACAGATCAACTCCCAGAATTGAGCGCCCCTTATCCCAAGCACCAACGTAGGATACCCTTCTGCGCGTGCAGCCGATTTTCGGCCTCGTCGAAGATCACCGATTGCGGCCCGTCCATCACCGCCGCTATCGCTTCCTCCTCGCGATGCGCGGGTAGGCAATGCATGAATACCGCATTCGGGTTGGCCAGCGCCATCAGCGTTTCATCCACTTGATAAGGTGCAAGCTGGTTGTGCCGTCGCTCGCGTACATCATCGGAATCGTTCATCGACAGCCACGTATCGGTCACAACGCAATCGGCCCCTACCGCCGCCGTCGCTGGATCATCCAACACCCGCACAGCGGCCCCGTTCGCTTTGGCCCAGTCCAGCGCGCGCGCATCGGGGCGTAGGGTTTCGGGGCAGGCAATATCGAGCGCAAAATCGAATTGCCCTGCGGCATGGATCAAGCTGGTCGCCATGTTGTTGCCATCGCCCATATAGGCGATCTTGCGCCCTTTTACCGGCCCAACATGCTCCTCGAAGGTCATCACATCTGCCATCACCTGACAGGGGTGAGAATCATCCGTCAGGCCGTTGATTACCGGCACAGTCGCGTGCTCGGCTAGCTCAATAAGCGTATCATGCGCATTACAGCGGATCATGATCCCATCGACATAGCGGCTGAGAACGCGGGCGGTATCGGCCACCGTCTCGCCCCGGCCAAGCTGCATATCGGCGGCGCTGAGCACGATGGTTTCGCCCCCCAATTGCCGCATCCCCACATCAAAGCTAACCCGCGTGCGGGTCGAGGGTTTCTCGAAAATCATCGCCAGCAACTTGCCGGAAAGCGGCGCATCCGCATCGCGCGCCGCTTGCCCCAGCCCCTCGCGCGCGACCTTGCGCATACGGCTATCATCCAAAATACCGCGCAACTCCGGCGCATCGACAGCGTGCAGATCGAGGAAATGCCTGCCCTGTCCGGCCCCTAGGGGCCGGGTGTTTTGTGTCTCACTCATAGAATCGCCCTCTACTTCGCGGCAACCGCCGCGCTGGCGCGCAGGGCTTTGCAGGCATCATGCAGGGTATCGACCGCTTGGCCGATATGGTCGGCTTCCACGATCAGTGGCGGCAGGATACGCACGACATTATCGCCCGCCGGAACCGTCAGCAGACGTCGTTCAAAGGCCGCACTTATCAGCGCGCCGTTGATGCCTTCACCGCGCATTTTGATGCCGATCATCAAACCTTCGCCGCGCACTTCCTCGATCAAATCGGGGAATTCATCCGCCAACCCGGCGAGACGTTGGCGCAGCAACCCGGCCATCTCGACCACATGTTCCATGAAGCCCGGCGCGGTCATCTCCTCCATGACCGCATTGCCCACCGCCATCGCCAGCGGGTTGCCGCCATAGGTTGACCCGTGCGAGCCAGCGGCCATCCCCGCCGCCGCCCGCTCGGTCGCAAGACAGGCACCCAGCGGAAACCCGCCCCCGATGCCCTTCGCGCTCGCCATAATATCCGGCGCGCCAGCCTCCGCCCATTCATGGGCAAACAGGCGACCCGTCCGCCCCATGCCGCATTGGATTTCGTCATGGATCAGCAAGATGCCATGCGCATCACACATCTCGCGCAGCCCACGCAAACACTGATACGGCACAGGTCGTATCCCGCCCTCGCCCTGTACTGGCTCGATTAGGATTGCCGCCGTCTCATCGGTCACGGCGGCTTTCAGCGCATCATGGTCGCCAAAAGGTACATGGTCAAAGCCATCGGGCATCGGCCCGAATCCCTTGACCAACTTTTCCTGCCCCGCAGCGGCAATCGTCGCAAGGCTACGCCCGTGGAACGACCCCTCAAAGGTCACGATCCGATACCGCTCAGGATTGCCGTTATGCGAGTGGAACTTGCGCGCCATCTTAATCGCGCATTCCATCGCCTCTAGCCCAGAATTCGTGAAGAACACCGTATCGGCAAACGTCGCCTCTACCAACCGCTCGGCTAGTTCCTGTTGACCCGGAATGCCGTAGAGGTTGGAGGTATGCCACAATCGTCGTGCCTGCCCTTCCAGCGCGGCGACGAGTTTGGGGTGAGCATGGCCAAGGGCGCAGACGGCGATGCCTGCCCCGAAATCCAGATATTTCTCACCCGCCTCGTCGAAGAGCCATGGCCCCTCGCCTTTTTCAAAGGCGACCGGGGCGCGCGCATAAGTCGGCAGCACCGGAGCGATCACGATAATTCTCCTTTAGAAAAACAAACGCGCCGCCCACGGGATGCAGGCGGCGTCGTCTTTTAGGTGTGCCGCGAGGGACAGAAACTGTCAAGCACGGGATAAGTGGCACGGGATAAGTGGTTGCAACAACGCGAAGAATATAGTTTTTGGCAAGTAGAGGGGGCTGCATGGAAAAATCCGTCGATCAAATTCAGGAGAGAATCGCTGAATGGATATCTGGTGATTGGCGATTGATGCTCATCTCTATACTATTTTTCTTTTTTTCCATCATTAATACAAGACGCCTATCGAGCACTGGTGGACCAAGCGCAATATATATATAGAACTACATGGTGAACGAGAAGGAGGAGTCGGGGCGGTAGATTCAGGTTTGAAGTGCAACGGTTGGATAGAAGCGCAGAGTGACGGATTTGCCAAGTTCTTTGAGGAAGGCTTCGACGGGGGATTTGAAGCCGAGGCATTTACGGGGTGTTGTGTTGATGGTCATGGCGATTT
>CALFVD010000104.1 GCA_937928005.1 uncultured Neomegalonema sp.
CGAGAACAGCGAGAGTTGCTGCCCGCCATGGGCGACATCGACCGTGTCGTCGATGTCGAGCACGATCCGGTCTGGCACACGGGCGTAGCTGTCGCAGAAGGCGTCGATCATCCCCAGTCCCATGCGCGCCAGCATCCGCCAACTCACCGCGTTCTCAAGCCGCGAGAGCGTTGGCTGCGAGGCCAGCCCTACATCCGCATCGGGGCGCTTGTCGCAGGCGATCTTCAAGGCTGGATCATGGCGAAGGATGTCGAGATCGTCGCAGTCCTCGTGACCGCAGGCGATAGCCACCATC
Organism: uncultured Neomegalonema sp.; assembly: GCA_937928005.1. GTDB lineage: Bacteria > Pseudomonadota > Alphaproteobacteria > Rhodobacterales > Rhodobacteraceae > JAHDDY01. The sequence continues at coordinate 296 of CALFVD010000104.1, forward strand.
CGCGCCTGAATCATGGCCTCAAAGGAATGCACCACCCGTGACGGGTCGCGGTCATCGGCGATACACGAGGCCAGCAGCGCGCTCAGCCCCCGCCTGCGCCCGGCCTCGCGCAGCAGCAGCGCACCGCCGTTGGACGACATCGCACCGCCGTCGAATTTTGCATGGATTGGAAGGCTATCAACCGGTGACAGGCCGGGCAGGATCGGGGTATCATCGGACATGGCGGGCGGGAAACTCGATTGGCTTCGTCGTGGATGTGTGTGCAAGCAAATTCATACACGAATTCAGCCGTTTATACCACGCCCGCCAACCTGAAAACGACCGCCGGTGAATAATTCGGGATAGGAATTTCGAGTTCGTCGTTATAAGCGGTGATCCCTATTGTTTTCACAATCTGCGCGAACGTGAGACCGTGACTTGCCAAGTAAAGCCTCTCATACCAGATGCCTTGACGAACATCCTCATCGGCAAGAAAATTCCCAGCCGGTATGCACGATCTATCCTGAACGCACGCAAGTGCAGCCTCATGGCATCAAGGAGTGAAACCGTTGTTCTTATGTCGTAATCGCAAACCGGTCATTTCGTGTTTATTCGTCACCAGCCTCATGCTGATCGGATGGGGCGTTGCTTATTCCGTCGGGCTGGTGACACCGGGTCTCGCAGAACAGGGCGTGGCGGCAACGGCTGTCGACGAAAGACGCACATTGCGCCTTGGTATCGTTCCCCAGCAATCGGCAAGCAAACTAGCAGCGATCTGGGGGCCACTGGCCACGCATCTCAGCCAGAAAACCAGCGTTGAGGTCGTTTTCATGACCACGAAAAACATCCCAACCTTCGAAGCCTGTCTCAGAGACGGCGCTTTCGATATCGCTTACATGAATCCCTACCATTATGTCGTGTTTTCCGAACTTTCAGGATACCGCGCCCTCGCGCATCAGGCAGACAAGAAGTTGCGCGGGCTGATGGTCGTTCGCAAGGATTCAGCGGTGGCATCGATCGACGATCTCGACGGGAGTAAGATCGCTTTTCCATCCCCCGGTGCTTTCGGTGCTAGTGTGATTCCGCGCGCGGAAATGCTGACGAAGGGCATGACCTTCACCCCCCGGTATGTGAAGTCACATGACTCTGTCTATCGCGCGGTAGCGGCGGGCCTGGCCGATGCAGGTGGCGGCGTGACAAGGACGTTCAACTCTACGAGCGAGAATGTCCGGGATCAATTGAGAGTGGTCTTTCGCACCGACGCCTACACCCCCCACGCGGTCGCCACGTCGCCCACCGTTTCGGATGAGATGCGAGAGATATTGGGCAAAGCGCTCTCAACACTCGGAAACGATGCTCCCGAACTGCTTGCACCCCTTGGCATGACTGGGCTCGAGACCGCGAGCGACGACAGCTGGAACGACGTTCGCGCCCTTGGCCTCCGTCCCGAACAGGCAGGTTTGGAAAGGATCGGTACCATATCATGTCCTTTCGACTAAAGACGATCCTTGGGATCGCCCTGATCGAACTTGCGATCATGGTGGTGCTGATCTTCATGAACCAACTGAATTTCGGTGGCACGGCAAGTTCCGAGGCCTACGATCGCGGGCGCGTGACGGCACAATTATTCTCGACGATGGTGACGGATGCCGTTATCTCCACCGATCTGGCGACCATCGATTCCATGATCGAGAATACGCTCGAGAACGACGAATTGATCTACCTGCGCGTTCTGGACTCTTCGGGAACTGTCTTCTCGCAAGGCGGCAATGCGGAGGCATTGGATCAGCCATTCTCTGAAGACCCGGATTTCGACAGCGCTCTCAGCGACCATCGTATCGATGTTGTAACCCCGATCCGGATCGGTGATCAGGTTTTCGGGCGCATCGAACTAGGCCTGTCCACCCTGCGCGTCGAGCATGGGATTAAGCTGGCGCTGATCTGGAATCTGGTGATTGCGGTGACGGGAATGACTCTGGTCGCGATCTTTGGCTTCGTGCTCGGCTCCATCTTGACCCGGCAACTGTCATCCCTGCGTGATGGTGCGCGCATGATCGAGGAAGGCAATCTCGCCCATCGTGTCCCAGTACAGGGACGCGATGAACTCGCCGATACCGCGCTTTGCTTCAACAATATGGCCACAGCATTGGCAACGGACCGGGCAGCACTGGAAGCGCAGCAAATCAATCTACTGGAAAAACGGGAACACACGCTCGAAATCGTCTCTGTCATGCGTGAGATCGCGCAGGGAAAAACACTTGTCTCTATTCCCTCTCAGCAACGTGACGACGAAATTGGAGAGATGGCGCGGGCAACAGCTGTCTTCCGCAATACGATGGAAGCCATTGCGGCAGCACGGCGCGAGCAGGACCGCTTGATTCAGGCGTTCAATCGCCTTGGAGAGCAAGTAGCGATCTTTGACGCCAACGAAAGAGTTATCTTCGCCAATGCTGCATTCAGGGAGGGAAATCGCAAAGCGCTTTCCGAACTGTCTCCCGGTTTTTCATTCGATGACTTTCTATCGGCAAGGCCTTCCCTCAATACGACCGAGGACAAGAATGCATGGATCACCGCATTTCGTCATGCCGCGAAGTCAGAGGACACTGGCTCCGAACTGGTTTATCAGGACGGAAGGCGATTTTTGGTTCGCGAAAAGGCAGTCGAGAATATTGGGATCATCGTGATTGCCACGGACATTACCGAGCTGCGAACCTCGCAGGCACAGGCAGCACATGCATCGAAGCTTGCGACACTCGGTGAGATGGCCGCCGGTCTGGCACATGAACTGAATCAACCCCTTGGTGTCATTCAGATGGCCACAGGCAACATGCTGCGTCGGATCGAAAAACACGGGCTGGAAGAGACATACGCCACGGGAAAACTGGAGCGGATCGCTGGGCAGACAGAGCGAGCATCGAAAATCATCGACCACATGCGCATATTCGCAAGGCGGGATGATCAGCGCGCCGAACCCTTCGATTTATGCACTGCGGTACAGGATGCCACAACGATGATGCGAGCGCAGCTGTCGGGCTCCGGGATCGAACTTGAGGAAGCACTTGATTGCGTAGAGATGCAGGCCACCGGATCGAAGGTCATGTTCGAGCAGGTGCTCGTCAATCTTCTGGCAAATGCGCGCGACGCGATCGTCGAACGCATGCAGCGTGAAGGCGACGCGATCCGCAAATGTATCACTGTGTCAGTGAAGGCAGAATGTAACGCGGCTACGATTATTGTATCGGATACCGGCGGAGGCATGCCGGAGGAGATACGCGCTCGGCTGTTCGAGCCGTTCTTCACAACTAAGGCTCCTGGCAATGGGACCGGCCTTGGCCTGTCCATCAGCTATGGAATCATCCAGAACATGGGCGGCGAGATCAACGCATCGAATGCAAGAGAAGGGTCTAGGTTCAC
>CALFVD010000105.1 GCA_937928005.1 uncultured Neomegalonema sp.
GAAGGAGGCGGCCCTACCGGAGAGCGGTTTCGTCGAGATCGCCGACCCCGCGCTGTTGACCGAGACGCTGTGCGTCCACGAGGAGCGGGTCGTCGCTAGGGACAACACCATTCGGCTCGGCAAGCTGACGCTGCAACTGCCCGCCGGATCGGACAGGCCCCATTACGTCAAGGCCAAGGTCAGCGCCCATGTCTATCCCGACGGCACTATGGCCGTCTTTCGGGGACCGCGCCGCATCGCAGACTACGGTGCCGACGGTCAGATCGTCGGGGACGCAATCGAACAGGCCGCGTGACCCGCTTCAACGCAAGCCTGATTTGTTCCAGCGCCTCCGGTCGCGGCTACGCCGCTCCCTCCGGCGCTGGAACAAATCACAATCAAAGCGGACAACTGATGTGCTACCAAAACCGGACAACTCTATCTGCTATCGACACGCTTCCCGCGCGTGTAGGATACGGCCTATCGTATTGAGCAGGAGCTGGGCGGCGAGGATCTGGGTGGAGCCTGTGGGGTCGTAATCGGGGGCGACTTCGACGAGGTCGAGGCCGATGACAGGGTTGCGCTTGACGATCCCAGCGATGAATTCAAGTATTTCATAGTACAGGAATCCACCATGGGAAGGCGTGCCCGTTCCCGGCGCGATGGAGGGGTCGAAAGCGTCGATATCGATGGTGAAATAGATTGACGCGCCCTCTGGTATCCGCTCGATCATTGCCGCTGGGCCAATCTCGCGGAACTGGCGGACGGAGAGGATATCCGACCCCATTGCACGGGCAGCCTCATAGCCTTCCTTGGCGGTTGAGGATACGTTGCGGATGCCGACTTGGGTCAGGCCGGTGATATAATCTCGCTCCAGCGCGCGGCGCATGGGATTGCCGTGGCCATGACGGACGCCGTGACGTTCATCGACGAAATCAAGATGGGCGTCGATCTGGACGATGTGAATCGGGCCACGCCCCTCGAAGGCGGCAATGCAGGGGATGTTAATCGAGTGATCGCCACCGATGACGACCGGCATCGCACCTGCATCGAGAATCGCCCGTACGCCCCGCTCGATATTAGCGTGCGAGCCGTGGGTGTCGGTATGGATGATGTCGGCATCACCCACATCTACGATTCGTGCGCCGTCTAGATAAGTGACATCATCCTCATGGTCGTAAGCTCCGGCATGGCCGAAGGCGAAGAGAGTGGAGGCTTCACGCACCGAACGTGGCCCGAATCGCGCACCGCTGCGCCATTGAGTGCCCGCGTCAAAGGGGGCACCCATGATGGCGACATCGGCATCTATGGCGTTCCAGTCTTGCACGTAAGGGTATTTGCCGAAGGTGGCGATCCCGACGAAAGGCAGATCAAGCCGCCCGCTTTCATATCCGTGGCCTGACATGATGAATTCCTTCCAGTTTGGGCGTTGTCGGTGCTTTTTGGTAAGGCAATCTTCAGCATTGCAGGTTTTGTTGTGCAAGTGTGGAAAACCGGCTGGACGACTGTTTCAGGCTTCGTTATACACCCGCCACGTTCCGGAGTAGCTCAGTGGTAGAGCGAGTGACTGTTAATCACCAGGTCGGGGGTTCGAATCCCTCCTCCGGAGCCATTCTCTAAGTTCATGACGGTGCGCCGTCTCTAACTTATTGAAATCATTGGATTGATGATCTTCCTAATTTGCAACGAAATCGGGCTTGTAGCTCGATTTGTAGCTAAGTGGGAAGCGGCATGCGAGCATTGCATCTCAAGCAGATTCGTCAGGTTTGGTACTACCAGCGACGGCGTCCAACGGCGTTTGCGGACGTCGAACCCAGAGCGCTTATTCGTTTTTCGTTGAAGACGAGAGATTTTCAGGAAGCGAAGATTCGCGCGACCGCTCTCTCAATGCAGTTAGAACTGGAATGGAAGAAAGCTAAGGCGCGGGGCGTCTCTCTTTTGGCCGCCGATAATGCCACTCGCTACGCAGCAGCTGTTGAAGCGCAATCACAACGCTCATTGGTTCCGAAAACTGCCCCTGAGATAAGAGATGATGAGCTTCTGGAGCGGCTGCGTCTGTTGATTTCGTCTCCTCACCTTGAGGCCGAGCAAAAAGCGATCCTCGGACTGATTGAAAAACCTCAGATGAACCTTGCGCAGGCTTTTGAGCGCTTCTGGGCACACATCCAGGATGAGTGGGGGACGTTGAGCCACGATCAGCGGCGAACGAAGCGTAATGTTTTCTTGCGCTCGATTTCCAACTTTGAGGCCTCAGTCGGAAAGATCCCGCTTTACGAAATTGAGCGCTCGCATGCGCTGCAGTTTAGGGCATGGTGGATGGAACGGGTGAAGATTGAGCGACTCAAGCCTTATTCAGGAAACCGCGAAATCAATTCGCTGCGGCGGATGATCTCGGTGAATTTCGATATCGATTCGGAGGTGTGTCCAAATCCTTTTGCCAGAGTCAGGCTTAAGGAAGAAGCGGAGGTCACCCGTGTTCCATTCAGTCTTGATCAGATTGAAAAGCTTAGTGTCCCGGGAGTGTTGCCGAACCTCGCGCCCGACTTCGAGCTACTTGTGCGTCTGCTCATCAATACGGGCATGCGTCCTGTGGAAGCCATTGGGCTCGAACTCACGGATATCGATCTGAACCATGATGTGCCGCATGTTCACGTGCGGAGAAATTCGGTGCGTGGTCTCAAAACAGATCACTCGGAAAGGCAGTTGCCGTTGCTCGGTGTCAGCCTTGATGCCGCTGAAGATCTTGTCGCTCAGGGTGGCTGGGGCAAACGCCTTGGTAAAAATATGTACGCCACATCGGTGATCAACAAAGCGCTGCGCAAAAGTGGGATTGTCACCGATCCCAGGCAAAGCCTCTACAGCCTGCGCCACTGGTTTCAGGATCAGCTGACGAAGCGCGATGTGGTTGACCGTGCGCAGGCGCAGTTGATGGGGCATAAATTCCAACGGCCA
>CALFVD010000106.1 GCA_937928005.1 uncultured Neomegalonema sp.
TCCCGCAACTCCACAGCCGTCAAATCCTCGCGTGTTACCATCACTGTCATCGAAACCTCCTTGCTTCGATGACAATGATTCAGAATTCGCAGGATTTGGGAAGCCTCAAAATGGGTCACCAGTCAAGGCGATTGGTATAACCGCCAGAGAGCTTCTCAACTCTCAGGGGGAGCAGCAACCTCATGAGTCATGTATGGGATGTATTAGTCAGCGTTTTGGGGTGTTTTCCAAACTGAACTTCGTCCGTGCTTCCGGACAGTGGGGTGCTCGTCGAGCGGGTACAAAACCATCCTTGGTATGCGCGGGTCTTCGATCTGTCCAACATGCTCAAGAAACGTCTTGCTAATCGTCGATCCTCCTCTGGAGCCGACAATCAGAATCTATTTCATCCCTCAGCGCATTAACAATTTATGATTTCGCCCTGTGTACAGCCCGTGCGTCCCTTGACCCGCCACTGCGTTCCGGGCAAGGAAGGGCAAAAGCCAAGACCAACTGGAGGTGCGCATGACCGATACCGCAGGAACCGCAGATCTCGCAAAGATCATGCGTATGATCCCTCATCGGGCGCCTTTCCTCTTTATTGATCGCGTCCGCGATATCGTGAATGGTGAAAGTGCAGTTGGTATCAAAAACGTCACCACCAATGAGCCGCACTTCGCCGGTCACTTCCCCGGCAAGCCCATTATGCCGGGTGTTTTGATCGTCGAAGCCATGGCCCAGACCGCCGCTGTCATGGTGGTTGAAACGCTCGATATGATCGACAAGGGGATGCTTGTCTATTTTATGACCGTCGACAAAACCCGTTTTCGCGCGCCCGTCACGCCCGGCGATGTGCTGGAACTACATGTCTCGGTACTTCGCCACAAAGGCAACGTCTGGCGCTTTACCGGGCGCGGTATGGTCGGCGATACCCTCTGCGCCGAGGCCGAGTTTAGCGCGATGATCGTCGATCCTGATTGATCTGGTGCTTCCCGATACGAACGGAAACCGAATGACCATAGCCGAAACCGCGCAAATCCATCCTTCTGCTCTAGTGGAGCTGGGGGCGACCATCGGCGAGAAGGTCCAGATTGGTGCATTCTCGATCATTGGGCCAGAGGTGACGCTCGATGCAGGCGTGCGCATTGGCCCGCATGTCGTTGTAACGGGTCAGACCCATATCGGTGCCGAAACCGAGGTCTATCCTTTCGCTGCCTTGGGCACTGCGCCGCAGGATTTGAAATTCAAGGGTGAAAAGACACGCTTGGAAATTGGCCAACGGGTGCAGATCCGTGAGAATGTTACCATGAATCCTGGCACTGAGGGCGGCGGTGGCCTGACCCGCGTTGGCGATAACTGCCTCTTCATGGTTGGCGCCCATGTTGCCCATGATTGCATGATCGGCTCGAATGTAATCGCCGCGAATAACGCAACACTCGCGGGCCATGTCGAGGTGGGTGATTTCGCCGTTCTTGGCGGCATGAGCGGTATCCACCAATTCGTACGCATCGGTGCCCATGCGATGGTCGGCGGTATGAGCGGCGTTGAGCGCGACGTGATCCCATATGGTTCTGTGATTGGTAATCGCGCCTATTTGGCCAGTTTGAACATGGTCGGTATGAAGCGACGAGGGTTTGATCGCCCTCAGATACACGCCCTGCGCGCCGCCTATCGCGCTGTCTTTGACGATCCAGAAGGCACGCTGCACGAGCGCGCGGGTGCCGTCGCGGCGACCTTGGAAGAGGGGGGCGCTGCACGGGAGATGGTCGATTTTATTCTCGCGGGTGGTAGCCGCCGTTTCTGTGTCCCCGAACACTGAGATTATCCGCAATTTGGGCATTCTTGCCGGTGCAGGTGCTCTGCCGCGTGAGGTCGCTGAGGCGTGTCGGTCGGCTGGCCTGTCTGTTTTTGTGATTGATCTCGAAGGGGCCGCCGCCGATTGGGCGGGCGGTTTTCCGCATGAGCGGGTTTCGCTTGGTCAGGTTGGGCGCGTTCTTTCATTGCTTGAAGCGCATGGTTGTGATGCGGTGACGATGGCGGGTAGCCTAGTGCGTCCGTCGCTGGCTTGCGTTCGTTTTGATCGAAAAGGTCTTGCGTTTCTTCCCCGCGTTGCGCGCCTGTTTCGGCGTGGAGATGATGGCCTGCTCGTTGGAATTGCAAAGCTTTTTGAGGAAGAGGGTTTTCGTATCATTGGCGCTGAAACGTTGCTGCCCAAAGCTTTAGCGCGCGTTGGTGCGATGGTGGGTGAGGTGCCTGATTTCGCCGAAATCACGCTTGGTTGTGCTATCCTCGATGCTCTCGCACCTTTTGATATCGGTCAATCCGTGGTGGTGGAGCAAGGGCGTTGCATTGCCATCGAGGCTGCCGAGGGGACAGCGGCGATGCTCGACCGTGTGTCGATGCTACGACAAGGGCGTGAGCGGGGTGGCATCCTCGTTAAGATGCCCAAATATGGGCAAGACGACCGGCTCGACCGCCCGGCTATCGGCCCAGATACAATCCGCGCTGCCGCCAAGGCGGGTCTGGCGGGGGTCGCCGTGGAAGCGGGGGGCGTTCTCATCCTAGATGCTACCGAAACCGAGCGATGCGCCCGCGAGGCGGCGTTGTTCCTATATGGCTTCGAGCGATGAGCGCCCCGCAGCATATTATGCTCGTTGCAGGGGAAAGCTCCGGCGACCGACTTGGTGCCGCCCTCATGCGGGCGCTGCGGGCGGAGACAGGCGAGGATATTCGTTTTTCTGGTGTCGGTGGAGCGATGATGCGCGCCGAAGGGTTAGAAGTGATCTTTCCGACCGACGATATTTCGGTGATGGGTTTCACCGAGGTCATCCCGCATATCCCGCGTATTCTGAACCGGCTCAAGCGCGCGGTGCAGGCGGTCGTTAAGGCCCAACCTGATGCCCTCGTCACCATAGACGCACAGGTCTTTTCCGTCATGCTTACCAAGCGCGTTCGACGCGCTGCGCCCGACATTACCACCGTCCAATACGTCGCCCCAACGGTCTGGGCGTGGAAGCCATGGCGGGCGGCGAAGGCGGCGAAAATCTATGATCGGATGCTCACGCTCCTGCCGTTTGAGCCACCCTATTTCGAGCGTGAGGGGCTGAAAGCCGATTACGTCGGTCATCCGGTCGTGGAGCGAATTGCGCAGCTTGCACCCGATGCCCCCGCTGCCCTGCGCCGTGAGTTGGACATTGCTTCCGATGCGCCAGTTTTGCTCGTCGCCCCCGGCAGTCGAAACCGAGAAATCACGAGCCTTATCGGCCCGTTTGGCGAAGCTGCGGCGCTTCTGGCGCAACGGATTGAGGGGTTGCAGGTTATCGTTCCTGTTGCCGATAGCGTGGCTTCGGCGGTCGAGCAGGCGGTCGTGGATTGGCCGATGCCGGTGCATCTGTTACGCTCTGAAAGGCGCACGAATGACGAGATCGAAAACCGTAAATTCGCTGCCTTTGGCTGTGCTGACGTCGCTCTTGTGGCCTCTGGCACCGTTGCATTAGAGGTCGGTGCGATGCGCACTCCAATGGTCGTTGGCTATCGCGTGCCGAAAACTACCGAGTTCATTATTCTTCGCCTTGTGCGTTTGCGTATGTTGAGCTTCACGCTCATCAATCTGATGGTAGGCCGAAAAGCGGTGCCGGAATTGTTGCAGGAGCGATGCAACGGTCCCCGCCTCGCCAATACGCTTGAGACCGTAATGGCCGATGGAAGCGCGCAGCAGAAAGCCTTCGAGGAGGCATTCGCCAGTTTTGGTGAAAATAGCGCGCCGCCATCACGTCGGGCAGCGCGCGGTGTATTGACCGCCATTGCCCAAAAGCGACAGCGGTAAAGCGCGTATTTCACCCTATAGCAACTTACGATAATCCTGAGCCATGTTTCGCATCAAGAATTGTACGAAACATGGCGCTTGGTGATTCAGGATAATCGCAATTCGCTTTAGCGTTTCGCTACATCGACATATGCCCGTTCGTTCGCGCCGGTATAAAGCTGACGCGGGCGTCCGATCCGCTGGTTCGGGTCAGAAATCATCTCTTTCCACTGGCCGATCCAGCCAACCGTGCGCGACATGGCGAAGATTGCCGTGAACATCGATGTCGGGAAGCCCATCGCGTTCAACACGATGCCAGAATAGAAATCGACATTCGGATACAGCTTGCGCTCCACGAAATACGGGTCTTCTAGCGCAATCCGCTCCAGTTCCTGCGCGACCTGAAGGATTGGCGAGTTTTCCACGCCGACCAGTTCCAACACCTCACGCGCCGTTTCCTGCATCACTTTCGCACGGGGGTCATAATTCTTGTAGACCCTGTGCCCAAAGCCCATCAGGCGGAACGGATCGTTCTTGTCCTTCGCACGGGCGATGTATTCCGGGATACGGTCTGGTGTTCCGATCTCGCGTAGCATGTTGAGGCATGCTTCATTTGCCCCCCCATGCGCTGGACCCCAGAGACAGGCGATACCGGCGGCGATACAAGCGAATGGATTTGCATCCGATGAACCGGCCAGCCGCACCGTCGAAGTGGAGGCGTTTTGCTCATGGTCGGCATGAAGCGTCATGATCCGATCCATCGCGCGGGCCATAATTGGATCGACTTTGTATTCCTCGCATGGCACCGAAAAACACATGTGCATAAAGTTTGCGGCGTAATCCAAGTCATTGCGTGGATAAACGAATGGCTGGCCGATCGAGTATTTATACGCCCATGCCGCAATCGTTGGCATCTTTGCGACCATTCGAATCGACGCGATTTCACGCTGCATCTCGTCGTTAATATCAGTTGAATCGTGATAGAAAGCCGCTAGCGCGCCGACAACCCCGACCATAATCGCCATGGGATGCGCATCACGGCGAAAGCCACGATAGAAATTCGTCATCTGTTCATGGAGCATCGTATGGTTAGTGACGTGCCCCTCGAACTCTTTCATCTGCGCCTCGTCCGGCAATTCACCATAGAGAAGCAGATAGCAAACTTCTAGGAAGTGGCTCTTTTCGGCCAATTCATCGATCGAGTAGCCACGATAGAGCAACTGGCCCGCATCGCCATCAATATAGGTGATGTCGGATTCGCAGGCAGCGGTTGAGGTAAAGCCCGGATCGAAAGTAAAATGTCCGGTCTGCGCATATAGCTTGCGTACGTCGATCACTGCTGGACCGACGGAGCCGCCCAAAACCGGCAGTTCGATGGTTTTTCCGTCAACGGTCAGGGTTGCCGTGCCTTGCTTTGTTTCCGTCATGTGTTGCCCTCTTCACAAGTTGCACGCCAATTTTCGGCTCCCTCACGGGGGTCGAGCCGGTCGCGGCGCGAATATCGGTTGTCACTGGGTTTGGCGAACGTTCAGGCCTTGGTTTGGTCATCAAGGCGCGCGAGCGTTTCTTCCCGTCCCAGTGTTATCATCACATCATAAATGCCGGGCGAGGAGGTCTTGCCCGTCAGCGCCGCGCGCATCGGCTGGGCAATTTTGCCGAGCTTTTGCTCTTTGGCTTCCGCAAAGGATTTCACGTTTTCTTCCAGCTTTTCAGCCTTCCAGTAACTAGTGTCTCGCAACTGCGAAGTCAATTCGGCGAGCATCATTCGCGCGTTATCGGTAAGCAGTTTGGCGGCTTTGTCCTCTATATTCAGGGGACGTGTTGCATAGATGTAATACGCGGATACGATCAACTCATTGATCGTCTTCGCGCGTTCTTTCAGGCCCGGCATGGCGAGGCGCAAGGCATCGCGCTGCTCAGCCGTAAGTGTGATCCCATCGCTTGCCTCCAAGCGCGTTGCCGCAGTGTTAGCAAGGTAAGCATCATCGGCGGCGCGCATATGTTGGCCATTCAGGTTTTCCAGTTTCGCAAAGTCGAAACGGGCAGCGGATTTGCCAATTCCATCTAGCCCAAACCATTCCACGGCTTGTTCAGTGGTGAAAAATTCGTCGTCGCCATGGGCCCAGCCGAGCCGCGCAAGGTAATTACGCATTGCTTCGGGCAGGTATCCCATATCGCGGTATTCGCCCACGCCGAGCGCGCCGTGGCGTTTTGACAACTTCGCGCCATCTGGCCCGTGTATCAGTGGGATATGCGCGAAGATTGGGGGGGTGAGGCCCAGTGCTTCGTAGATCAGCGTTTGGCGTGCAGCATTGGTCAAATGATCGTCGCCCCGGATAACGTGGGTGACGCCCATATCATGGTCATCGACCACGACGGCAAGCATGTAGGTCGGTGTACCGTCTGAACGCAGCAGGATTAGGTCATCGAGCTGGTGATTGCTAAAAGCCACGCGCCCCTGCACCGCATCTTCGATCACGGTTTCCCCTTCGCGCGGAGCTTTCAGACGCACCGTAAAGGGGGCGCCTTCGGGTGCCGTGTCAGGGGGCGCGTCGCGCCATGGGCTGTCGAAACCGAGGGGGCGCTTTTCGGCGCGAGCCTTCTCGCGTGCGGCGTCGATCTCCTCTTTCGTTGCATAACAGCGATAGGCGGTGCCGCGCTCCAGCATCGTCTCGACCGCCTTTGTATGAATGTTGATGCGCCCGATCTGGCTGATGGCTTCGCCATCATAGTCAAGGCCCAGCCATTCCATACCTTCGAGGATTGCGGCGGTCGCTTCCGGTGTGGAACGGGCGATGTCAGTATCTTCGATACGCAGTAGGAACGTGCCGCCGTGGTGGCGGGCGAACAGCCAGTTGAATAACGCTGTGCGTGCGCCACCGATATGCAGGAAGCCGGTCGGTGATGGCGCGAAACGGGTAACGACAGGGGTGGCGCTCATGGGTTGCTCCTGCTTTGCTCAACCAACGGGATGGAGGGGGGTTATGGCCGAGCAAGGTGATTCCGTAAAGCGGTTATGGCACGGACAGGGGCGACGGCTGGCTCTCTGGCTACCTGTTATCGTGGCTATGGGAATTGCATTGCGGTTCGAGGCACAATTTACACTGGCAGTCGGGTTGATCGCTGGTGGCGGTATATCGTGTTGGTCAACATTACTGCGTCCCTACGTCATCGGCATGGTCGTTGCGCTTCTTTTCGGTTTTATCGCGGCGGAAATCAGGTTGAGGTCTGTTGATGCGCCTATTTTGCAGCAGGCATGGCGTGGCGAGGTTTCGGGCAGGGTAATCTTGGTCGATCGCTCTGCCTCCGGCGCATCGCGTATCATGTTTGACAGGGTGCAGATGGACGGCGTGGTGCGTGTACCAGAACGTACGCGGGTATCCTTGCGCAAGGGTAGCACGGTGCCGAGGGTTGGGGATTTGCTGGCGGTGCGGGCGGTTCTCGATGCACCGCGTGGGCCAGCAGAGCCGGGTGCATTCGATTTTTCGATGCAGGCGTATTTTGATCGATTGGGTGCCATTGGGTATGCGACAGCCAATGCGCGGGTCGAGGCTGTTCCCGATAGCGCCCTGTCTTTGCCGCTGTGGGTTGGTCGAACCCGCGGGCGTGTTGCAGATTGGCTGCGTCAACGGATCGGTGGTGCTGAGGGGGCGGTCGCCGCCGCCCTTGTTGTTGGAGATCGTAGCGGTATTCCGGCGGAGACCCGCGATGCGTTGCGCGATTCGGGGTTGGCACATCTGCTTGCGATTTCCGGTTTGCATATGGGTTTGCTTGCAACCCTTGTTTACTGGGTGACACGTCTTGTCCTTGCATTGCCACCTCGGCTGTCGGAGCGGGTGGCGATTCGGAAGATTGCGGCGGTTTGTGCGTTGGTTGCGGCGGTGGTCTATCTCGTCATGTCGGGAGCGAGCGTGGCGACGCAGCGGGCGTTTGTCATGGCTGGAGTTGCTTTTCTCGCAATAACGCTCGATCGAACGGCTGTAACGATGCGCGGGCTTGCCGTTGCGGCCTTTGTCATCCTCATGCTTCGCCCCGAAAGCATGATGGAGGCTGGATTTCAGATGTCTTTTGCAGCTGCCGCTGCGCTTGTTGCGGGGTATGATGCAACGCGCGCTTTCTGGCGTAGGCGGGCGGAGCAGCGGGGATGGCGTGCGCGGTTTGCGACGGGCGTTATGGCGACGGTGATGACCAGTACGCTGGCGGGCCTCGCAACAGCGCCGTTTGCGGCGTATCATTTCAATCGCCTCGTTTTGTGGGGATTGCCCGCAAATCTTTTAGCGACACCACTGATGGGGTTGTGGATCATGCCCTGCATCCTGCTTGCCGCTTTGTTGGCCCCGTTTGGTCTTGCGGGCAATGTTCTCATCGCCCTTGGTGCCGGTATCGGCATCATTCTTGAGGTCGCCGGTTATTTTGGTTCGGATGATAGCGCATTGAAAGGCGTACATGCGGGATCGACCGGGGTGTTCCTTACGATTGTTATGGGCGGATTGTGGTTGGTCATCTGGCGTGGATGGCTGCGGGTTGTGGGGGTGCTGCCTGTTACATTCGGGCTGGTGCTTTGGTCACAGCTATTGCGGCCAGATCTTTTTATTGCGGCGGATGCAGCCCTAATTGCTGGGCGGGGCGAGAGCGGACGATTATGGGTCAGTCGATCCAGAGCACAGACCTATAGCGCCGAACTTTGGCTGCGCCGCGATGGTGAGGCGCGCCCGGATCGTGGTGATGCTTATCGCCGTCGCGAATGGTCTTGCAACAAGCGCCGCTGTCGTGGGTGGACGGGGCAAGATTGGCGAGTTGTCTTTCTTCGTAACGGAGAGATCAAACGAACTGATTGTACGGATCGCACGGTTCTTATTGCGCCCCATCTCCACATGCCGGACGCAAAACCCTGTATTGGTATTGGTAAAGAAAAATTTGACGGGGTTAGCGCCCTAACGGTTTATTTTCCTGAACATTCAATACCTACCATCGAAAGCGCGGTGCCGTGGACCAGGTGAGTCCTGTTACCGTTGCGGCTATCCATCAAAAATCTGACGGATAACCACAAAGGCATGAAACCCGTCTCAGTAATTGCGCATCAGGGCGGTGAGGCGACCCTGAATTGTTACTTCGTTCGGGCGGTATTTCTGTTTTTCATAGACTGGGTTCTCTGGTTGGAGAACGATGGTGTCGCCTTCCATCTTGAGAGTTTTAAGCGTTGCCTTGTTCTCATCGTGAATCAGAGCCACCACGATTTCGCCCGGACGGGCCGTTTCGCTGCGTTCCACGATAACCGTGTCACCATTGTTAATGCCGACGCCGATCATCGAGTCACCATCGACAGTTAGGGCGTAATACTCGCCCGATGATGGCACCATGGTATCGGGGATCATTACCATATCGTCGGGTTGACCGAGCGCAGCATCGATGGGTTGACCGGCGGCGATTTTGCTGAGTTTTGGAATTTCACGGACACCTACTGGCATCGGCCTCGGATCATCCTGCCTGCGTCCGCCTTCGATCACCCGTGGACGGAAAGGCATCGCATTCGCTTTTGACATTTCTTCAGGTCGCTTCAGCACCTCCAATGCACGGGCGCGATGCCTAAGACGGCGAAGGAAGCCGCGTTCTTCCAATGCGCTAATAAGACGGTGGATGCCGGATTTCGATTTAAGGTCAAGCGCCTCCTTCATCTCGTCGAAAGAGGGTGAGATACCCTGCTCGCTAATGTGCTTGTCGATGAAGGTCAGCAGTTGGTGCTGTTTTTTTGTCAACATGATTGTTCCCCTTCCGGGCCTGTGCCGGTTGCCCCGATGCCTGTCTTTGATTTCGCATACCCCACGAAATCCCGATAAAGATGCGTCTTGTTCTTGACGTGTTTGATGTATCGCATTTCGTTCTATTTTGGTTCGTGCGATGTGTCAACACTAGAATAAAAGAGGATTTATATTACAGTGAAACGCAATCAGGTTAAGCTATAGAGTGTCAGGAAATATGTCCTCTAAGCGTGATTTCTGACTCAACTTGATCGCGTATCGCTCTAATCATTGTCGCTGGTTCCGGCTCCTGCCCCCGCGCGGGAAGCATCGCTGGATGGTACCAGAATACGCTGCGCAAGAGAATCGAGAACTGCCCAAGAGGCAGGGTCGACCACGCAAGCGGCGGGGGAGGGGGGATTGTGTTGCGTTTTGGGGGTGGGATGACAAGTCACGGTATCCGTTGGCGCCAGAATGTCAGCACTCGCCTCCATCGAAAGCGATGCAGGAGCAATATGGGCGATTGCGGCATCCCATTCTAATGTGAGGCCGTTGCCAAGGCTATCCATCGCCCGTCCCATCTGGGCGACGACTAGAAGCGGATGCTCGCTTGCAAAGCTAGCTGGCGCTGTCAACGTAGAAGCCGTATCAGCGAATGCGGTTGCCTGTTTAAGCGCACAGGGATGGCCACCACCGGCACAGCAGCATTTTGAACCGTTGGAGAGCAACTTAGCCATGACTACTTCGCCGGGAAGGCCATTTGATGCCAACCACCGCGCTGCTTTACCGGCTTCTTCGGCAAGACCCCATGGACAACCATGACCACGCGCCGCTTTTCGGGCTGTTGCTTCGATCTCTGCGAGTGTTCGGCTTAGGGGTAGGCCCATGAATCCTCCGGCATATTGGCCAATTCCTCCGGAAAAGGGGCATTACGATAGAGGCAGATGCGCACCCAGCGATCTGAACGGGGATCGAACCGGGTCGCGCCAAAGAACGCCAGCTTACAGCGCAAGATATCGATAGGAAGCATGGCCGCATCGATCAGGTTATCGCGAATTTCCGAATATGGGCGGCTCACGGCAATCTGCACCCGGCGCACGGCATGGCGATGATCCGGGTTTCGCATCAGAAAATCGGCCAAGAGTGTCGCATTACCATCATCTACGAGAGCAGAATCGAGCGCGGCGATGGCGCGTGAGATATCGAGTGGTTCTTCGCGCTCGGCCCCCGGTTCTTCGTGGCGTTGGCCGAGACGGGGTTCGAGTTTTTCCTCTGATACGTACCAGAACCGGGCGCAATGATCCGTTGGCGCATGGTCGATAGCGGTTGCCCAATTATATTTCTGTGCGATCAGGGTGCGCAGCGCGCCAACAGTCATGGTCCCTTCGATCCGCGCACAGGCGTTCTCATCGGTCGCCATATCAGCACAAAGATCATCGACAAGGTCGCCGTAGGGTTCAAGGATCAGCGCGACGACTTGCTCCTGCCCCTCCGTTGATAACGCCCCCTCTGACCAGTACAGCAGGGCATCCCACGGCTGAGACTGCGCCAGCGGGTCAGTGGCCAGATGAGCATTTAGCTGGTCAAGATCATCACGCAGGGCGGCCAGTTTTTCGCGTTGAAGCGGATGTTCCGAATGCCAGCCCTCGACATTGCGTGTGGCCCCCGCAACGCATGCCATGAAATGCGCTTTCGCCTGTTTATCCGCCGCTGGTAGGGCACGAACGCGGGCGATTGCCGTTTCGCGGGCGGTCATCCATGCATTGAGTAAAGCGGGGTGGTTGATGAGGAAAGGGGCCATGCCAAGGCCGGTCGAATTGCCGATGCCGAGGCGACGGCGCATCTGTGGCTCGATGCGAACGGCTCGATCACCGCCGCGTATTCGTGCCATATGCTCCACAAGGTCGAGTGAAAAACTTCGGATCAACCAGACCGCCAGCATCTCGGCCCGAAACGGTCCTGACATGACCGTCCGCCCCGCCAGCACAGCACGGTCAGCCGCCCCAAACTTGCCAGAGCCATAGACGGCGGTGGTGCGCATTAGATAGCCAACCGCTTCGAGCTGCTCTTCGTCGGGTTGCTCGCCCACTGCGAGCCGATCCACCACATGCGACCACAGCCGGACCGAGCGATTGGCGCGCGATAGCGACAATTCGCGGTCTGATATTCGTCCCGCCTCTTGCTTGGGTACATTTTGCGATAGGCGCGTTATGTCTTCCGCCGTAGGGGTGCCATCGAACAGGGCGAAAGTTGCGTCCCATGCCGTCGCGATTACTCGATCCGAGCGCATCTCATCGGGCAAATCATGGGCAAAGGCGACGAGAGAATAGCTGCGCCGTGGCCCAATCGCGCGATAGACGGCGTGGCCGACGCCGGCATCATCGATATTCCAAATAGGCCGATCGAACCCCCACCCCTCCCGTCGTAGCGAGCGCAAAAGCCCGCGCATAAAGCTTAGGCGTGTCTGATGCGCGCTGCCCATGCGGGCAAGGCGCATAACATCCGATGCGGGGCGCAGGGCGAATGTGGCGGGGGCGATCTGGTCTTCCATTTCCGCATCTCGGCACGGAAATTCACGTTAGGCAAGCAGTTCTCATAAGTATCAGACAGAAAGCATTCGGTCGCGATGTCGCAGGATGAAAAGGGCGATCAATGCGCCGAGAATGGGCCAATTTGCCCAAAACAGAATATTGGGTACCGCAAATGGGTCGAGGTGCATCTTCAGCGAAACGATGGTTGTGGCGAGATGCATCAACAGAAGCGCGCCATAAGACAGTGTTTTCATCGCTCCTGCGGCGAAGACGAGAACGAGTAGAAGCTGTGCGACGCCGAGACCATAAGGGATCATGAGAGGGATATCGGCCTGCCCATAAAACTTGGCGAATACGGCCTGCGCGTGGGAGACATTGAATAGCTTATCGAATGCCCAAATTAAGAAGAGTATGGCGAGGCCAGCGCGTAGGATTAGCAAGGCCCATTCTAATGCTTTATCGTCCGTGTGCGAGGTATGCGTCATTGACTTGGCTCTCCGGTTGAAATTGCATAATGGACTATGCACAGGCCAATGGTCGCGCAAGTTGGGTGACGCAAGAGTGACGCTTCGTGAGCGCGTCAGCGTAGGTTCCAGCCCGCCAGAACAGTGCGCTGTGGATTATGCCAGATCAGCGCGCGGTTGCCCCATTGTATCTCGAACGACATGCTCTTTTCGGGTGTGGAGCCGGTGATATGGGCGGCGAGAATGCGCAACGGCCCACCATGCGAGACGACGACGAGGGGCGTATCCTCGACCGCCACGCCATCCCACCAATCCAGCACGCGCGCCGCCATCATGTTCACGGATTCGCCGTTCGGTGGCGTGTAACCGCCTGTATCCGTCGCCCAAGCATTGATCTCGGCACGGGGCAGATCGTCCCATTGCCGGTTTTCCCAGTCGCCGAAATCCATCTCCACAAGGCGCGGGTCGGTCGTGACGGGGCGATCCCCGGCCAACCCTTGTGCCAGTGATATTGCCCTTCGTTGCGTGCTGCTGACGAAACGCGCATTGGCGGGCAGGGCAGGGGCGTTGCGGGCGATATCGGCGGCAAGCTGTGCTGGGTTCGCTTCGATATCGGAGGAGCCGTAACAGGTTCCACTCGATGCGATGGTCTTCGGGTGCCGGATCAAATGGATGTCCACGCGCTTGCCCCTACCAGAAATGCTGTTTCGATGGCTTGTTGTTGCGCGCCCAGCGTATCGCCGGTCCAGCCGCCCACCCGTGTCTTCATCAGGCGTAAGACCCAGAGCATCGCGAGGATGGCGAGGAGTAAGGCAACCGCTGCGCCAATTAATCGCTCAGGCCGCTCCACAGCCGCAAGCGCCAGCATTGGAACGAGCGCAATAAATGCAAAGAGGACGACGCGAACTATGTCGCCGCGCAGGAGAATGCGGCTGATGGGTGGGACTTTCGCGTCCTTCTCGTCGCGGGCATAGTTTAGTGCCTTAACGGTTGCGAACAGATATGCACGGCTGATGGTATGCGCCGCGATCAGGACCAGCGCGCCGTATAGTGGCGCGTGAACCGCCAATGCAGTGACCTTCATCCCCAGCGCGAGGATCAGCGCCAGCACGCCATAGGCTCCAATCCGGCTGTCCTTCATAATCGCCAGCACCCGCTCAGGATTGCGCCCGCCGCCGACCCCATCCGCAAAATCGGCCAACCCATCCTCATGCAGCCCGCCAGTTAGCAAGATGCCAGTACCTATGGTGATAAAGGCGGCGAGGGTTGGTGCGAATAGCAAGCTGGCGAGCATGTAGACGATGCCGCAAATCAAGCCGATTACTGCGCCAACAAGCGTGAAATAGGGCGTTGCTCGGTCCAGCCGCCCGGCCTCCCATCCCGTCCATGCCGGGGTTGGCAGGCGAGTAAGGAACTGGACGGCGGAGAAGAAAGCCTGTGCTTCGCGTTTTATCATCGGGGATAATCCGCCAAATCGGTCAGGATTGCCGCCGCCGCCCGCACCAGCGGAATGGCAAGCGCCGCGCCCGATCCTTCGCCAAGGCGTAGGCTCAGGTCGAGCAGCGGGTCGGCATCGAATGCATCAAGGATGGCTTTCGCCCCCGGTTCCGCCGAACGATGCGCGAAGACCATGCGTTGATGAGCGGCGGGGGCGATGCGCGCTGCGACCAATGCCGCCGCTCCGGCGATGAAGCCATCTACGATCACGATACGGTTTTCAGCAGCTCCGCCCAGCATGAACCCGGCCATCATCGCAATCTCAAACCCGCCGAATTCGGCCAAAACCTCAAGTGGATTGATTGTATCGGTGCGCGCGGCGGCCTTGACCAGTGCAGCGCGTTTGCGGGCCAGCCCTTCATCGTCCAGCCCGGCCCCGCGCCCGATTACATCGTCTAGCGGGGCGGGGGCGAGGCGATGAACCAGCAGGCTGGCCGATGCTGTATTCCCGATGCCCATCTCGCCGGGGGCGAGGATATCAACGCCCTCCGCTACTGCCTCGCGCGCCAGAGCGATGCCTTTGTCGAGGGCGGCGACGCATTGCTCGGCGGTCATGGCGGGTTCTATGGCGGCGTTGCGCGTGCCGAGGGCGATTTTTGCGTCGGTCAGGTCGGTGTGAGCGGGCAAGGGGGAGGCAACGCCCGCATCCACCACCCGCAACTCGGCGCCCGTAATCCGCGTAAACGCCGATATCGTCGCTCCACCCGCGAGGAAGTTGCCCACCATCGCGGCGGTCACTTCCGGCGGATGCGACGATACGCCTTCGGCGGTTATGCCGTGATCCCCCGCGAAGATGACCGACCGCGCCTTGCCAAGCTGGGGACGTTCTTCACCGCGTATCAGCGCAATTTGCAGGGCAAGGGTTTCGAGCCGCCCTAGCGAACCGACGGGTTTGGCCTTGCCGTCGATCAGGTCGCGGAGAGCGGGTTCGATGGAACGGTTGAGGGGGGTAATGTCGATCATCTATAAGACACGTTGCCCCGACTTGATCCGAGGCCTCCAAGGGCAGTGAGTGGTTCGTCGAGGTTTCGCATCAAGTGCGAGACAGCAGTAACTTTCAATTCATATCCACGATCTTGCCCGGATTGAGCAGGTTTTGCGGGTCTAGCGCGCGTTTGATCTGGCGCATTATATCGTAACCGTCGCCATGTTCGGCGGCCATATATTTCATCTTGCCCATGCCCACGCCATGCTCGCCCGTGACGGTGCCGCCAAGGTCCAGCGCGCGTTCAGCAATGCGATGGGCCAGCGCCTCGGCGGCTTTCAACTCGCTGGCATCTTCCGGGTCGATGAGGATGGCGAGGTGAAAATTGCCGTCGCCGACATGGCCGACAACCGGGGCCAGCATCCCGCTATCCGCGATATCTTTCTTCGTCTCGATAATCGCCTCCGCCAACCGTGAGATCGGCACGCAGGCATCGGTGACATAACCCTGTGCGCCGGGGCGCAGGGCACGAACGGCGTAATAGGCGTCGTGCCGCGCGCGCCACAGGCGGTTACGGTCTTCGGTTTTTGTGGCCCAGTCGAAATCGCTGCCACCATATTCATGCGCAATCTCGCCGAACCGTTCGGATTGCTCGGCCACTCCTGCATTAGTGCCGTGGAATTCAAGGAATAAGGTGGGTTTTTCGGCCAGTGACAGTTTGGAATAGGCGTTGACCGCCCTGATTTGCAATTCATCGAGAAACTCGATTCGCGCGACGGGTAGTCCGCTTTGCATCGTCAGGATCACGGCATCGACCGCCCCCTCCACCGTGTCGAAGGTGCAGACGCCCGATGCAACCGCCTCTGGCTGGCCCTGTAGGCGCAGGGTGAGTTCGGTGATAATACCCAAGGTGCCCTCGGACCCGACCAGCAGCTTGGTCAGGTCGTACCCGGCGGAGGATTTGCGCGCCCGCGTACCCGCCCGAATGATGCGCCCATCGGCCATGACCGCCTCTAGCGCCAGCACATTCTCGCGCATCGTGCCATAGCGCACGGCGGTCGTACCCGATGCGCGGGTCGCGGCCATACCGCCGAGGCTCGCGTCCGCGCCGGGATCGACGGGGAACATCAGGCCGGTATCGCGCAACTCCTCGTTCAACCGCCGCCGCGTGACCCCCGGCTGCACCACGGCGTCGAGATCCTGTGCATTGACGGCGAGGATCTTGTCCATCTTTGACATATCAAGGCTGACGCCGCCCCGGATCGGCACGACATGGCCCTCTAGTGACGTACCCGTGCCGAAAGGAACGATGGGGCAGGCACCCGCCGCACAGGTGCGCATAATTGCCGCCACCTCTTCGGTCGAGCCGGGGAACAGCACAGCATCGGGGCGCACTGGCGCATGATACGCCTCGCCCTTGGAGTGATAGTCGAGGATCGCATCCGATGTTGCGCAACGGTCGCCGTATTCTGATTTCAACGTGGCGATGGTGGTATCGAAGGGCATTGCCGCCGTCCTTCTGTTTTACGCACCCTCAGAAATCGCCAAGTGATTGTCCGGGGTCTCCGTATTCATATGGTAGTCTGTCACTAATGGAGGTCTTGGCTCAAGGCTAAGGCTGCGCAATTTATGCTATCCCGCCGCTTTGAGCAGGCTCTTTGCCGCATCCTTTGCGGCCTTGGTGACGCTTTCCCCTGCCAGCATCCGCGCCAATTCGTCCACCCGCTCGTTGCGCGACAATTCGACGACCTGCGTGCGGGTCGTCTCGCCGTCTTCGCCCTGTTCGACGGATTTCTGGATGCGCCATTGCTTGTCGGCTTCCGCAGCGACCTGTGGTGCGTGGGTGATGACGAGGGTCTGCGTGTCCTCGCCCAGCCGCCGTAGGCGCGCGCCGATGGCCGCCGCCGTTGCGCCGCCGACGCCCCGGTCGATCTCGTCGAAAATCAGCGTCTTGCCGTCGCCTTTCTGGGCGAGGCAGACCTTCAGCGCCAGCAGGAAGCGCGAAAGCTCGCCCCCCGATGCGATTTTGTCAATGGGGCCGGGGGCGGAACCGGGGTTGGTCGTCACCTCGAAGGCGACACGGTCGATGCCATCTGGCCCCGCCTTTTCCGGGTCGTTATCGACCAATGTGCGGAAGATGGCGCGGTCCAGCTTGAGCGGGGCCAACTCGCCCACGACCTGCTTGTCCAGCACGCCCGCCGCCTCCTGCCGTGCGCGGCTTAGGGCTTTGGCGGCATCGAGGAAGGTGGCATGGGCCGCCGTGACCTCGCCCTCCATCTCGGCCAGCTTGACCTCACCCTGCTCAATGAATTGTAGCTTTTCGTCCAAACCTGAATGCAGTTTCGGCAGGTCAGCCACGCCGATGCGATGCTTGCGGGCCAGAGCGCGCAGTGCAAACAGGCGTTCCTCCGCCTGCTCTAGCCGCATTGGATCGAAGGACAGTGCCTCTGCCGCCCGTTCCACTTCGGACAGGGCATCTGATGTGGCATTGAGCGCGCGGCCAATCGCGGCCAGCGCCGCATCGAGCTTTCCGTCTGCCTTGTCGGCGGCGACCTCTATCCGGCGCATGGTGTCACCGATGGCCATTTCGGCCCCTTGGTTGCCGAGCAGGCCGATGGCCTTTCGCACGTCATCGGCGATGGATTCTGCGCGCTGCATCTGTCGCCGTTCAGTATCGAGCACGTCTTCCTC
>CALFVD010000107.1 GCA_937928005.1 uncultured Neomegalonema sp.
GTTTGGGGCCAGAGGAAACCCGGTTGGAGAGGCCGTCCAGACCTTCGGCATTATAACGATGTATCCAGTCCCGAAGTGTTTGCCGCTCCATGCCGCAGATCGTCGCCGCCGATTGGCGGTCATGGCCTTCAAGGACCAAAACAATCGCCAACATCCGACGCGATGCATTCGCGTCCTTCGAAATGCAGGCCGCTTCCCGCAACTCCACAGCCGTCAAATCCTCGCGTGTCACCATCACTGTCATCGAAACCTCCTTGCTTCGATGACAATGATTCAGAATTCGCAGGATTTGGAAATCCTCAAAATGAGTCGCCAGTCAGGGCGATTGGTATTATAGCGATTTGCGATAAACCTGAGCCATATTTTGCGCCAAGAGCCGCGCAAAATATGGCGCTTGATGATTCAGGATAATCGCAATTCGCTTTAGGCTCTTTGTCGTACCCATGGTCGGATTTCCTTTCGTGTGCTGGCTGCTCACGATCAGAAGTCCGGCCAAATACTTCCAGATACGTCAAACTACAACTGTCTCCCCGGCATAGCCAGGGGATTACCTATCCTTTTTACATAAAATCACAGACCGTAGACATACCCCGGCAACCACAACGCAATCTGCGGAAACGCCATCACCAGCGCCAGCGCAACCAGCATCACCAGCGCGAACGGAATGATGGAAACATAGATATCGCGCAAGGATATCTCCGGCGGTGCCATCGCCCGCATCAGGAACAGGTTGTAGCCAAATGGCGGCGTCATATACGCAATCTGCGTCGTGATCGTGTAGAGCACCCCGTACCAGATCAGATCAAACCCCAACGCCGCCACCAGCGGCACATACAGCGGCGCAACGATGACCAGCATCGCCGTATCGTCCAAAAACGTGCCCATGATCAGGAAGCTGAGCTGCATCAGGATCAGGATCGTCCACGGATCAAGGCCAAGCTCGTTCGTGAACAGGTTCTCAATGGCTTTGACCGCCCCCAACCCATCAAACACCGCGCCAAAGCCCAATGCGGCAAGGATAATCCACATGAACATGCAGGAAATGCCGAGCGTATTGCGCACCGAATTCTCGAACACCTCGCGCGTCATTCGCCCCTTTAGCACCGCCGCCATAAACGCCGTCATCGCCCCGATAGCCGAGCTTTCCACAAGGCTCGTCCAGCCATTGACAAAGGGCACCATCATCGCCGCGAAGATCACGATGGGCAGCAGCCCCGCGCGCAGCAGGCGCATTTTCTCCGCCCGGCTAACATTGCGCTCATCGGCGGGCAATGGCGGGCCGAGTTCAGGCTGCAACCGGCACCGAACGGCAATATAGACGATGAACAACGTCGCCATCAGCAGCCCCGGCATAACCCCGGCCAGCCATAACTGCCCCACCGGTTGCCGCGCGATCATCGCATAGAGGACCAGCACGACCGAGGGCGGCACAAGGATGCCAAGGCTCGATCCCGCCTGCACCACCCCCGTCACCATGCGTTTGTCATATCCTCGCCTGAGCAACTCCGGTAGCGCAATCGTGGCCCCGATGGCCATGCCCGCAACGCTCAACCCATTCATCGCCGATACGAGCACCATCAACAGGATCGTCCCAATGGCCAGCCCACCCTTGATCGGCCCCATCCAGACATGGAACATCTTGTACAGGTCATCGGCAATCTTAGATTCCGACAGCACGTAGCCCATGAAGATAAACATCGGCAGCGTCAGCAGCGGATACCATTTCATCAGCTTCATCGCCGCCGAGAATGGCAGGTCCACCCCGCCCGTCCCATACAGCGCCATCGCCGCCACCGCCGCCACCCCGCCAATGGCCCCGAACACCCGCTGTCCGGTCATCAGCATCAGCATCATCGACGAGAACATGAGAATGGCGATGAGTTCGTAAGACACTACCGCCACCCCGCACTGCTGTTATTCCCGCGCAGGCGGGAATGACAGCGAGACAGAACCACCCGGCTCAAACTTCTTCCCCCCGCAGCCGGATCACATCCTTCGCCAATTCCGACAACGATTGCAGCAGCATTAGCGCAAAGCCGAGGCACATGATCGCCTTGATCGGCCACAGATAAGGCCGCCATGCCGTCGGGCTACGCTCCAGCCGCCCGACCTCCTCCGATCCCGTGGCCAGCCCCGCAAAGAACGATACCGGCTCGCTACCCCAATAGCCCAGCGAATAGGCCGTCGAGCCAAGCCCGCCATAGAGCAACACACCGAGATAGAAGATCAGCAAAAACACCGTGAACGCATCGAACCACGCTTTGCGGCGCAGCGACCATTCCCCGTAGAACAGGTCCATCCGTACATTCGACCCTATCTGCATCGCATAGGGTCCACCGAGAATGTAATACGCCACCATCGCGAACTGCGCGACTTCCAGCGTCCAGAGTGAGGGCAAAAAGAACGTCTTCGATATCGAGGACCACAGCAAAATCCCCACCATCGCAAAGATACCGTACATCACGATCCGCCCAAGGCGATAATTCACGGCATCGACGATACGGATAAAGGCGCGCAGCATCCTAAGTCATCTCTGCCCCGGACTCGATCCGGGGCATACCGTCACGATATGCTACTGCCAAAGAAGGCCCAACATCGAGTGCGGGGCAGCAAGATAGCAACATCACCCCTCCGCATCCGCACGGCTCTTACCCGACACTTCCGCCGCCAACGCCGCACCCATAAAGGCGTCAAGATCGCCATCCAGCACGCCTTGAGTATCGGAAGTTTCCTCCCCCGTGCGCAAATCCTTGATCATCTGATAAGGCTGCAACACATACGAGCGGATCTGATGGCCCCAGCCGATTTCCGATTGCTCGGTGCGCTGCGCATCCGCCGCATCGCGCCGCTTCTGCATTTCCATATCGTAGAGCCGCGAACGCAGCATTTTCATGGCGATATCGCGGTTCTGGTGCTGTGACTTCTCCGACGAGGTCACGACGATCCCGCTGGGTGCGTGAGTGATGCGCACGGCGGAGTCGGTGGTGTTGACGTGCTGTCCACCTGCACCCGACGAACGATAGGTGTCGATGCGAATATCCGATGGATTGATATCAATCTCGATCGTATCGTCGATTACCGGCGTCACCTGTACCGAGGAAAACGAGGTATGCCGCCGCGCCTGACTATCAAATGGCGATATCCGCACCAACCGATGCACGCCGCTTTCGGTCTTCATCCAGCCAAAGGCATTTTCGCCCCTGATTTGATACGTCACCGATTTGATGCCCGCCTCGTCGCCGCCCGAATATTCCATCACCTCGACCTTGAAGCCTCGCTTCTCGGCCCAGCGCGTATACATCCGCGACAGCATTTGCGCCCAATCACAGGATTCCGTACCGCCCGCACCCGAATTAATCTCGACGAACGCATCCATGCCGTCCATCTCACCCGACAGCAACGCCTCCAACTCCGCCTTGGCCGCGCGCTCCTTAACATCGGCAAGCGCGGCCTCGGCTTCGGCCACCACATCGGCATCGTCTTCCATCTCGCCGAGTTCGATCAACTCGACATTGTCGCTCAGCCCGCTTTCCAGCGTCCGATACCGCTCGACCGCATCGGCGAGTTGCTGGCGCTCACGCATCACCTTCTGCGCATTGGCCG
The DNA here is from genome assembly GCA_937928005.1 of uncultured Neomegalonema sp. Taxonomy (GTDB): domain Bacteria; phylum Pseudomonadota; class Alphaproteobacteria; order Rhodobacterales; family Rhodobacteraceae; genus JAHDDY01. Next base: position 3,604 of record CALFVD010000107.1, read on the forward strand.
GATCATCCCACAGGGTCGGGTCTTCGGCCCGCGCGTCGAATTCCTCCAGCCGCGTCAATGCCGTGTCCCAATCAAGGCGGCGGCGCAGCAAGGCCAGCGATTCCTCGATGGTTGACACAATGGATTGGGTTTCGGCGCGCATAGGCTCGACTCGCATCAAACGAAAAAGGCGGACCGAAACGGCCCGCCTTTGGATGTAGCCCGTGCTGGGAAATCAGTAAAGCCCGCCGCCACTCTGGATATTGCCGCTCGCCGGTGCGGGCGCGAAATTCGAGGGTGGTGGCGCATTCGCGATGGGCGGCGGCGCATAGGGGGCAATGCCCTGTCCGCCAAATTGCTGATCCGGCGCGCGCGGTACGGGTTGGAAGGTACGCTGCTGCGGCGCGGGCTGCTGATACACGACCCCCGGTGCAGGCGCGACCGTGATCGCCGGATCTTGGCTCACGATCATCTGGCCTGTATTCGGATCGAAACGGATCAGCGGCTCGTTCCCGCTCGGCACCGTCGAGGTTGAGCGTATGACCGGCGCGGTCGACGGCACGGTCGCAATCTGCTGTTGCCCCTGACCGGGAGCCTGCATCGGTCCCTGAGGCACAAAACCACCGCCGGGCGATTGCCCCATGAGGTCAGGCTGTCGCTGCGTACCGCCAAGATCCTCGAACCGACGCACGAAACCACCACCGTCAGCGCCCGTCGCGGCATCACCCACGACCTCACCCGGCACATCGCCAGTGCGGAACGCTTCCCAGATGACGTTCTTGCCAAAGACATCCTCGCCAACCCGCTCACCATTGCGACGGTCGATCTTCACGAGGCTCACGCCCTTGGGTGCATCGAATTTACGGGGGGTTCGGTCGGTCATCGCCTCGCGCATGAACTGCTCAAAGACCGGCCCACACAGCGCGCCGCCCGATGCCCGTTTACCCAATGATTTCGGCGTGTCGTAGCCGATGTAGCACCCAAAGACGAGGTCTGGCGTAAAGCCCACAAACCACGCATCGCGCGCGTCATTCGTGGTCCCAGTCTTGCCCGCAACGGGAAAGCCCAGCCGCGTCAGCTTGGTCGCCGTACCGCGCTGCACGACACCTTCCATCAGCGAGACGGTCTGATACGCCGTGATCGGATCGACCACCTGAACCGGCTCGATGGGCGTGGTCGGGACAACCCAATCAACCCCCAGATCGACCAGCTCGCCCGCATCGTCCTTCACATTCTCCACAAGACGGGGCGCGATATGCTTGCCACCATTCGCAACCATCGCATAGGCCGTGACCATGCGCGTTAGCGTCGTCTCTCCCGCACCCAGCGAGAACGAGATTAACTGTGGCATGTTTTCATAAATGCCAAAGCGGCGCGCGTAATCCGAGATCGTATCCATCCCCACATCCTGCGCCACGCGCACGGTGATGAGGTTACGCGATTTCTCTAGCCCCACGCGCAGGGGGATTGGGCCGTAAAACTCATCCGTGTAGTTCTTGGGCTTCCACAGCCCTTCACCATTGCCTTGATCGACCGTAACCGGCGCGTCCAGCACGATACTGGCGGGGGTATAGCCGTTATCCAGCGCCGCTGCATAAACGAACGGCTTAAAGGCCGATCCGGGTTGCCGCTTCGCCTGTGTCGCGCGGTTGAATTTACTCTGCTGGATGCTCAACCCGCCCTGCATCGCCAAGACGCGGCCCGTATCCGGCTCCATCGCCATGACCGCACCATTGGTATCGGGCAGTTGACGCAACCCCCAGACGATTTCCTCCACATCGGCGATTTCGGCCTGCGACAGCGTTTTGACGTCGCCATCCTTGGCTTTACCGCCGGGGGTCAGATAGACGATATCGCCCGGCTCCAGAATATCGCTCATCACCTTCGGGTCAGGTCCGCGCGCCGTGCCTTCTATCCGGCGACGCGCCCATTTGATTGCATCAAAGGTGACAGTGACGGCCTTGTCGCGATTGCGCAGGCCGACCAGCGAGGTGCCTTTACTGTCGCTGACGGTCAGCACGACGCCTAGTGTCCAATCATCAAAATCCTTCGGAAACGCATTGTTTTCCAGCGCCTCGCGCCAATCACCGTCTTGGTTAGTCCTGCCCAGCGGCCCAATATACCCGCCACGCTTGGAATAGCTGAACAGCCCCTCACGCAGCGCGCGGGACGCATAGCCCTGCAACTCGCGGTCAAGCGTCGTGCGGATATTCAGCCCGCCACCATAAAGCGCAGTATCCGCCGCACCAGACGGTTTATCCTCGCCGCGATCCGTTGCCTCTTTCGAGAAATGCTCCAGCATCCGCGAGCGCACTTCTTCGATCATATAGGCCGACGAAAAATCGTAGCTTTCCTCGCGCTCATCATCGTTCAACCGGGTAAGCAATGGCTTTGCCTTGCTCTCAGCGGCGACTTCATCGGTGATGTAGCCATTCTCCAACAACTCGGTCAGCACATAATTGCGCCGCGCCAGCGCAGCCTTGGCGTTACGTTCGGGGTGCAGCGCCGAGGGCGCTTTGGGTAATGCGGCCAGATACGCGGCTTCTTCAGGCGTCAGATATTCCATATCCTTGCCAAAATACGTCTTCGACGCCGCCCCAACACCATAAGACCGCGCGCCCAGATAGATCTGGTTCAGATAGATTTCGAGAATACGATCCTTTGATAATTCACGCTCGATCTGCACCGCCAGCACCGCTTCGCGCACCTTACGGCTGATGCTGCGCTCGTTGGTCAGCAGCATATTCTTGACCACCTGTTGCGTGATGGTCGAGGCGCCGCTCATACGGCCCCCGTTGCGCAGGGTCTTGACGTTACGCACCATCGCCTTGGCGATGCCCACCGGGTCGATCCCCGCATGGTCCCGAAAATTCTTATCCTCGGCGCTGATGAAGGCGTTCTGCACCAGCGGCGGAATCTCAGCGATGGGTATAAAATTACGCCGTTGCCGCGCGAACCGGGCAATCACCGCCCCATCATCATCATAGACCAGCGAGGATTGCGGCGGCTTGTAATCGGCAAGCTGTTCATATTCGGGCAGGTCACGGCCATAATACCAGATTGCCCCCGTCATCGTCAGCGCACCAACGACGAGCAGGAGCGCCATGGCGCTGAAGAGAAAGCCAAAAAACCGAATAATCATCGCAACGTCCTGACACCTTACGGTCTTGCCGCCTTGTCGAATCTATGTTCAACAATGGCCGTATATGGGCAGTATGCGCAGCCACACCACCCTGTCACCTAAACGCCACACATGTGTGTGTTAGCGTAGCATCGCCTCGCGCAGCCCACGTTCCCGCCGCCACGCATCAATGGCCTCCTTCAACGCACCCGCCGCCTCTTTGCGCCATTCTTCCGATGACAGGCGTTTGCGATCCTCCGGGTTTGACATGAAGCCCAATTCAAGCAGGACAGACGGCATATCCGGTGCTTTTAGCACATGTAGCTTTTTATGCCGCACGAACTTACGCTTAACCGGCGTGACCAGCGACAACTTATCTCGCACCATCTCCGCAAAACGCCGCGAGCCAATCTGCGTTTCCCGCCGTTCGAGGTCAAGCAACACACGCAGCACATCATCGGTCGCCTGATCAATATCAATACCTGCGATCGTGCCATCTTTCTGATTGCTGACGAATTCCTCGGTCGAGCGGATCGAATCCTTCTCCGACAGCATATACGCGCCCGCCCCGCTCACTTTCGGGTCATTGAACCAATCGGCATGGATCGAGATAAACAGGCTTGCATTCTTGTCACGGGCATAATCCACCCGCTTGGGCAGCGGCACGAAACGGTCGCTACGCCGGGTTGCGAAAGGCGCGTATTCTGGGTCCGCTTCAAGCAGCTTCATCAACTCTTCCGAGAACGCCAGCACGACGGATGCTTCGCGCTCCCCGATCTGAGTCCCCGCGCCGGGGTCGCGCCCTCCATGGCCGGGGTCGATTACGATTCTAAACGGCTCACGCTTGGGTTTAGGCTTCGGTTTGCGCTTTGGCACTTCCGTTCGTTTGGGCAGGGCGAGCGCAGGACGCGGCGGCTTGGCCACCATCGCAATGACCTTCGGCGATGACTTCTTCGGCGCAACCTTCTTCTCCACCACCACCTGCACGGGCGGCGCGACTGGTTTAGGTACAACTACCGGCGGCGCAACCTTCTCGACCGGCGTTCCCGCCAGCCCGGCGAACAGCGCGCCGAGCGCATCATATTGCGCCGTCTCAGGATCAAACCGCCGATTGCGAAATTCCTCGCGCGTTTGGACATCGACCACCGGCGCAGCGGGTAGAGCTTTCGGGGCCGCCTTCGCCACCACAACGCTATCGCTGATCCGTGTGGTCTTCTCGGCAATGCGGCGATAGCGATCAAAGGGGCGGAAGGCTTCGGCCAGCCGGATATCCAGCTCATAGCCGACCTTATCGGTCAGCGGCGTCACCTTAAAATCGACGATCTGCGCCGGGCCATTGAGATTGAATATCAGCCGCGAAACCCTCGGCGTCAGGATACCGAACGTGTAATCGCGGATCAGGCGACTCCGCACGACCCCATTCGGTCGCGGCATATTCCACGATATACGCGGCAAGTCGATGACGAGTCGGTTTGGATCACTGAGCGTGAACAGTTTCGGCGATAGCGGCACATTCACATGCATCACCACGCGGGTGAAATCGTCATAAGTACCAATCTTCACCGCATCGACCGATGCAACAACAGGCCCGCGCGCGTTTGCACCCGGCGCGATAGACACGCCGACAAAGGCCGCGACCAACGCAACCCGAATCACCTTGCTAATGCACGCGAAAGCGCCCACTGCCCCTGCCTTTACCATCTCGGCTCCGTTCTTTGCGACGGTTCCTTCATGGATTGTCCTAACACAAAGCGGCCCTTTGTAAAAAACCATTTGGCACTATCTTTCCCGATGACACCGCAACCAACTATGTGGTGCAGCGCGGATGCAACGCAGCTTTGCCTAAACCCATGGCATCACCAAGGCGGGTCAGGGCAAAATGAGCGGTCGACAACCGACTGTCTTATGTTGCATTAAGGTGTCGCCCAGACGCGGTTAAGAAACCGTTGTCCTGTGTATGAGAATGACTTAGACGGTTCGCAACGCGCTTGGCTCGGCACGGCAATACGGCACGGCACCGACGCGCAGCGACACGAAAAAGATTTAGGGGCGATGGCCCACAAGGTTCCGGGTGAACGCATCCGGCAAAGGTTGAAACGGTGATCTTGAGCGATCGGGTACAACGGAAGAACGGGCATCTGCCATATGGGCACCTCCCCACTCTTCCCCAGAACTCCAAGGCTCGCGCGCCCATCGGCGCGGCGACGCGGGAAACTCCCGCGCGCGATCCCAGAATTAAAGGAAAGGCGGAGGCGCGTCACGCGTCGCCGCGACCTTTTCCTGAACGCGGCGACATCATTGCGTCATCGCATCGCAGGTCAGGGTTGTCAGGCGCGTCCGCGCCGTCCGACACGATTGAAGCATGGCAAAGAAGATGCTCATCGACACGACCCACCCGGAGGAAACCCGGGTTGTCGTGGCGGACGGACAGCGGCTCGATGAATTCGATTTCGAGTCGATCAACAAGAAACAACTCGCCGGGAATATCTATCTTGCAAAGGTGATGCGGGTGGAGCCGTCGCTCCAAGCCTGCTTCGTCGATTACGGTGGAAACCGCCACGGTTTCCTCGCATTCAGCGAGATCCACCCCGATTACTACCAGATATCGGCCCGTGAGCGCGCCGCCCTTGTCGCTTCGCAGGAACGCGCCGCTGCCGCCGCCGAAGAGCGTGAGCGCAGTGATTCCGACGAGGAACGCAGCGATAGTACACGTGGTCGCCGGGGCCGCTCCCGCAACAGCGACCGCGACGACAAACGCGAGACAGGCTCACGCCGTACGGCCCGCCGGGTCCAGAAACCGCGCGCCAATTCGTCCCGCTCCCGCAAACGCACCCGCGATGGCTCCTATATCGAGCGTGAGTTCCGCATTGGCGGCGGCGTGCGCGTGCGCGTCATCAATCCCAATGACATGGTCGATCTCGACCTGTTAGAGCGTGAATTCTCCATCGGGGGCAGCATCCCCGTCCGCGTCCTGCGCCTGACCGATGAAGAACGCGGTATCGCCCCGGAAACCCCTATGGAGGAACCACAGGAGAATCCGCAGGACGATACACCAGACGAATCCGGCCCCGCCATGGCCGCCAGCGCCGATAACCTCGACAAGATCACATCCGATGATGCGCCCGTCGAAGTGCCCGAATCCATCGGCGGCATTGATGAATGGGAAGACACCCCCGCCCCCCGCATACGGATGCGCGATTATAAAATTCAAGACGTCATCAAACGCCGCCAGATCATGCTCATCCAGATCAACAAGGAGGAGCGCGGCAATAAGGGTGCAGCCGTCACCACCTACCTCTCACTCGCGGGCCGCTACTGCGTTCTGATGCCCAACACCGCCAAGGGCGGCGGTATCTCGCGCAAGATCACCAATGCGCCCGACCGCAAACGCCTCAAGGAAATCGCAGGCGACCTCGAAGTGCCTAAAGGCATGGGCCTGATCATCCGCACGGCGGGTGCCCAGCGCACCGATGCCGAAATCCGCCGTGATTATGAATACCTGCTGCGCCAGTGGGACGCCGTGCGCACCCTGACCCTCGACAGCTATGCCCCGGCGGCGATCTACGAGGAAGGCAGTCTTATCAAGCGGTCAATCCGCGACCTCTACACCAAGGATATCGACGAGATCATCGTCGATGGCGAGACCGGCTATGCCGAAGCGCATGACTACATGCAGATGCTTATGCCAACCCACGCCAAGCATGTCCGCCTGCACAAAGGCCGCACGCCGCTATTCATTGAGCACAAGGTTGAAGACCAACTCGCCGCGATGTTCAACCCAACGGTTCAACTTAAATCCGGCGGCTACATCGTCATCGGCGTAACCGAGGCATTGGTGGCGGTCGATGTGAACTCCGGGCGTTCGACCCGCGAATCTTCCATCGAAGATACCGCAACCAAGACCAATCTAGAGGCCGCCGACGAGGTGGCGCGTCAGCTTCGTCTGCGCGATCTTGCGGGCCTGATCGTCATCGACTTCATTGACATGAACGAGCGGCGCAACAATGCCGCCGTTGAGCGCCGCATGAAAGACGCCCTCGCCAACGACCGCGCCCGTATTCAGGTGGGCCGCATCTCATCCTTTGGCCTGATGGAAATGTCGCGCCAACGCCTGCGCCCCGGCATGATTGAGGCAACGACAAACCCTTGCCCCCATTGCCACGGCACGGGTCTGGTCCGTTCCGACGATACCCTCGCCCTCACCATCATACGCGAAATCGAGGAAGAAGGATTACGCAAATCCACCGCTCTGATCGAGGTCAAAGCCCCGGTCAGCGTTGCGAACTTCCTGCATAACCACAAGCGCGACCGGGTGGTCGACATTGAGCAGCGATGCGGCATCCGCGTCGTAATTGAGGGCGACCCCGCCAAGGTCAGCCCCGATTTCGCCCTGACAAAGATGAAGATGGACGACGTGCCAGACCATCTACGCCCTGCAATCACGGTTGAATCCGCTACTGTCAGCATGGAAAGCGTCTATGCGGAAACTGATGAGGACGAAGCGGAACCGCCTGAGCAGGGACAAGTCGAAGACGTCACTACCCGCGAGGCACCACGAGACAATAGCCGCCGCCGGGGGGGACGCCGCAGCGAACGCCACGATACCCGCTCTCACGATCCGCTACCTGTGCTCGACGCCGATAGCACCGACGACCCACGGGGGGGTGAGCCTTTCAATTATGCTGGTGACGCACAGGAAAACGAACGCGACAACAAGGATGGTCGCGGCAATTCCCGTCGCTCCCGCCGGGGAGGTCGCAAGCGCAATGGTCGCGCGAACGAAGAACCTCGCGAAATGGGCGAAGCCGCCGCCTTGTCGATGCTAGCCGGACGCGACGCCCTCGACCGCGCCCTACCCGACATTTTCCGCAACGACGGCGCGATCATCGTGAAGGCCGATGCGCCCGCAAAACCTGTAGAGACGGTCAAACCCGAAGAAATCGAGAAAGTCGAGAAACCGGCGAAACCAAAACGCAAATCAACGCGCAAGCCCAAAGCCGCTCCCAAGGCAGAAGTCGTCGAGGATGCCCCCGCCGATACCAGCAGCGAAGAACGCGCGCAGGAAGCCGAAATCATCATCGAAGCGAAGGTAGAGGCAGAGCAGGTCGCCGCGCCGGAACCTGCTGCAAACGAACCTGCCGCAAAACCCGCCCCCAAAAAGGCGGCATCGAAGGCGAAACCAAAAGCCGAGCGCCCCACGCCCACGCCGACCGACCCGAACAAGCCCAAACGTAGTGGCTGGTGGTCGCGCTAACCCGATCCACCCCGGCCCCGTAATGGAGCCGGGGCCACCCTCCCTTCCCTGATGCGAGACACGGCCATGACCACCCAACCGGCGGATTTCGGACCCATCCATTTCATCGGCATCGGCGGTATCGGGATGAGCGGGATTGCCGAAGTCATGCTCAATCTGGGCTATACTGTTCAGGGGTCTGACCTACGCGAATCGCCCATCCTCGACCGCCTGCGCGGCATGGGCGCGACCATTACCGCGCGGCAAGCCCCTGAAAACCTTGGCGACGCGGCGGTCGTCGTCATCTCCTCGGCGATTAAAGATGGCAATGTCGAGCTGGACGCCGCACGCGGGCGCCGCCTGCCCATCGTTCGCCGTGCCGAGATGCTGGCCGAGTTGATGCGCCTCAAACTCAACGTCGCCGTCGCCGGAACCCACGGCAAGACCACCACCACCTCATTAGTTGCCGCCCTCTTGGATGCGGGCGGCATCGACCCGACCGTCATCAATGGTGGCATCATCCAATCCTACGGCTCCAATGCCCGCAAGGGCGAAGGCGAATGGATGGTGGTCGAGGCCGATGAGAGCGACGGCACCTTCGTGCGCCTGCCCGCAACCATCGCCATCGTCACGAATATCGACCCCGAACACATGGAGCATTACGGCGATTTCGATGCCCTGCGTGCCGCGTTTCAGCGGTTTGTGGAGAACACACCCTTTTATGGCGCGGCCATCTGCTGCATCGACCATCCGGAAGTCCAAGCCTTAATCGGACGCGTAAAAGACCGCCGCATCGTCACCTATGGCCGCTCGCCACAGGCCGATGTACGCCTCGATAACCTACGTTTTGAGCAGGGCAAGGCCATTTTCGATGTCGAAATCCGCACCGACCAAAGCATCCATATGCACGACCTTACCCTGCCAATGCCGGGCGAACACAATGTCCTCAACGCCCTCGCTGCCATCGGCGTAGCCCGTCATATGGGCATCGACGAGGCGGGTATTCGGCGTGGACTGGCCGAATTCTCCGGCGTCAAACGCCGCTTTACCCATGTCGGTGACTGGAATGGCGTGCGTATTATTGATGATTACGGCCATCACCCTGTCGAGATCGCCGCCGTCCTCAAAGCCGCCCGCGCCAGCAGCGAGGGCCGTGTCATCGCCGTGCATCAACCGCACCGTTACACGCGCCTACACGACCTATTCGATGATTTCTGCACCTGCTTCAATGATGCCGATGTGGCCATCATCTCCGATGTTTTCGCAGCCGGAGAGACACCAATCGACGGCGCAGACCGCGACAGCCTGATCAGCGCAATGACCGACCGAGGCCACCGCCGCGCCCTGCCATTGGCCGATGAAGCCGCCCTACCCGCCCTGATCGCGGCGGAAGCGGAACCCGGCGATATCGTCGTCTGCCTCGGCGCAGGCACCATCACCGCATGGGCCAATGCCTTGCCGCAGGCATTGGCAGGACGGTAGGGGCTTACCCAGCCTGCTGGTTATGCATCCGCTGGGCCATGTATTCCTTCGCCGTCTCGACCGCCACCGCCGCATCGCGGCAATAGGCGTCGGCACCGATGGCCTTACCGAATTCCTCGTTCAGCGGCGCACCACCTACCAACACGACGTAGTTGTCGCGGATGCCCTTGGCCTTCATCTCGTCGATCACAACCTTCATATATGGCATCGTCGTTGTCAGAAGGGCCGACATGCCCAAGATATCAGCGTCTTCACGCTCAATCGCTTCGAGATAGTTCTCGACCGGGTTATTGATGCCTAGATCGACCACGTCAAAGCCCGCGCCCTCCATCATCATCGAGACGAGATTCTTGCCGATATCGTGGATATCGCCCTTCACCGTGCCAATAACCATCTTGCCCTGCTTCGGCGCGCCCGTGGCGGCCAGCAATGGTTTGAGGATGCCCATACCCGCTTTCATCGCATTAGCGGCGAGCAGAACCTCAGGCACGAAAAGGATACCGTCACGGAAGTCAATTCCGACGATTCGCATCCCCTCCACCAAGGCCTCGGTTAACACCTTGTAGGGTGCCCAATCGCGGCCAAGCAGGATATTGACCCCTTCCATGATCTCGTCCTTGAGGCCATCGTAGAGATCGTCGTGCATCTGCTGCACCAATTCCTCATCGTTCAATTCGTTGAGGATGATATCGTCTTCTTCGTCGGACATGCTCGCTCCATCCGCATATCGGGCGCAAAGCGCGCCGCACACTAAAACGCTAGAATAGCCTGACCATAAAACTGTGCCATGCGCGACTCCTCATTGCTATAAATCGACCGATGATGCCATGATGCTTGGCGCACGCGATTAGGGCGTGTATCTGTTAACAAAGCGCACATGACCGCGACGGAGATAGAATGCCGCTCGACCGTGATAGCCTGACGATGGAGCGGTTGCGTCCAATCATCACATTCGTCATCATCATCTGGGTGGTCCAGTTCGCGAATTTCACGCTGGGCTACTGGCCAAACGACTGGTTTGGGCTGGAACCGCGCGATCCTAGTGGATTAATCGGCATCCCGTTCTCGCCCTTTCTGCATGCCGGATTTAAACATGCGGCGGCCAATACCGTGCCACTGCTGATGCTGGGCGGTATGGCGGCAATGGCTGCACCAAAACGCTTTATAGAAGCGACGCTGATCATCGTACTGGTTGGTGGGGCGTTGGTGTGGCTGATAGCGAGGGGCGGAAACCGGGTGCATGTGGGCGCGAGTGGGTTGGTCTTTGGTTATCTGGGCTATGTCGTCGCCCTTGGGATCGTGGAACGCAGTTTCCGAACAATGTTCGCGGCGGCGGCGGCGGTGATGCTCTATGGTGGATTAATCATGGGCGTTTTGCCCACGGACCATAGGATTTCGTGGGAATCACACCTGTTTGGTGCGCTGGCCGGTATCGCGGCGGCATGGATGCTACGCTCCGATAAAGGCGCAACACCGCACGTTACCTAAAGCGAATTGCGATTATCCTGAATCACTAAAGCGAATTGCGCAAACGTTGAGCCACAAAGCATCAGGTTTCACGCGAGTCTTGGCGGGAAACCTGATTCAATAAATGCGCAAATCGCTATAAGCGCCGTGTTTCGCGCAACTCTTGGCGCGAGACATCGCTCAGGGTTATCGCAAATGGCTGTAATCGCCTTTCTGTGGCCATGGAAACGCGGCAACGATGGGTTTTCCGTGTCGAGGCATTCTCCATGATCCGCATTCTCGCCCTCCTCGCTCTGATAATTCCTGCGCCACTGGCTGCACAGGACCAGGCCGTTTCAACAGCAACCATGACGATGACCGGCACCGCGCGTGTGACGGCTGAACCAGATAGCGCCACCTTGCATGCCGTTATCGCCGCCTCTGACCCCAATGCGCAAAAAGCCCTATCCATCGTGAAAGCCCGCATTGCCAATCTTTCAAAAGCTTTGGCACCATTCGGGGCGGTCAAGGCCAGCCGTATCGTTATCGGGCAGAACCGGGAAAAGGGTAAGCGGTTGCTAGGAAGCGATGATGCAACGTATTTTGCACGCAGCAACTTGGCCCTAACGCTCACCGATCAATCGCGTGAAGCACCCGCACTCGACGTATTTGGCGCGGGCAGCATCACAGGGGTTGTTACTTTTGAATACAATGTCGCTGACCACGCGCCTTTGCAAAAGCAAGCGAGAGAAGAGGCGGTAGCCGACGCGATTGAGCGCGCCCAAACTTATGCAACCGCCGCAAACCTGACCCTCGGCCCGATCCTGTACATTGAGGAAACACAGCAAAACAGCACGGGCCAACATCAGGGGACGCCGTATAACCGCAAAGGCTCTTTGGCTTACGGCAAGGGATGGACTGCTGGTCCGACCGCAATTTCGGTATCCGTGGCCGTTACGATTAAGTGGCGCGTCGAGTAGATCAGCCTCGCCGTCGACTCTTTCGCTCACGCTTGGGCGGCGCGGTATCGCCGGTGCCATCATCCGCAGATGAAAAATCGCCCAAAGCCTCGCGGATGGTATCGAGACTGGGGCGCTCGCCGGGGGTATGCGCCTCCAATGCTGCGCGCATTGCCACGAGATGCGGGTTGCGCGTACCACAGCATCCCCCGATCAACCGCGCCCCGGAATCGCGGGCCAGTCTGGCATATTCAGCCATAGTTTCGGGCGTGCCGTCATATTCGATGGCTCCATCGACATATTTCGGAATGCCCGCATTTGCCTTGGCGATGACGATCCCATCGGGGGCCGCTTCGGTTAGCCCCAGCACGGTGCGTAGCAGGTCGGGCGCGCCCGTACCGCAATTCGCGCCAAAGGCAACCGGCTTCGTGGCAAAGCGATCCTGCATTTCGGCATAGGCCGAGGATGTGACGCCCATCATCGTGCGGCCCGCACTATCAAAACTCAATGTTCCACAGAGCGGCGCACCGATGTTTGCAGCGGCTTCGGTAATCGCCGCCATTTCTTCCTCCGACGAAATCGTCTCAGCCCAGAGAATATCAGCCCCGCCCTCCATCAACGCTTTGCCTTGTTCCTCGAAGGCGGCGACGGCATCGGCGTGGGATAGCGGCCCTACCGGCTCCAGCAACTCGCCCGTCGGGCCCATCGACCCGGCAACGATGATCTCACGGTCGCAGGCATCGGCGACTTCACGGGCGATTTCGGCGGCGCGCTTGTTGATCTCATGCACCCGGTCTTGCCCGTTATGCAGCTTGAGCCGATAGGCGGTGCCGCCAAAGCTGTTTGTGAGAATCACATCGGAGCCACTATCCACAAACCCTTGATGCAGCGCGCGAATCCGGTCGGGATGGTCGAAATTCCAAAATTCCGGCGCGTCCCCCGCCTCCAACCCCATCGCAAAGAGATTTGTGCCCGTTGCCCCATCGAGCAACAACCAGTCACGGGTTTCGAGCAATTCGGTGAGACGATTGGGCATGGCTGCCTCCGAGTGCGAAAGAATGATATAAAAAAGTCCTTATATCACTCCAGTGCATCACGCAAGCGAGCCTGCAAATCCTCCAAGACATGTAGGCGGATGGCGGCGGAGAGATTGACCTCCCCTTCCATCGTGTCGATCCGGTCGGCATCGATCCGCTCGGCAAGGGCGCTAACCGACAGACCTTGGCGCTCGGCACATCGTTGAAATGCGCGCCAAAACTGCGGCTCAAGCGAAATACTCGTACGATGCCCTGCGAGGGTGAGGGAATGTTTGCGATTCATATGATCCCTTACCCATTGCCCCCCAGTTAGTGAATCGAGCCAACCTGAACCACGGGCAGATTGAGGCCCACCTTGCGCGCCTTTTCCATCAGTGGACTTGTCGCGCTGAGCAGCGCAACCTCCACCGGGCGCACGCCATCAAAAGCACCGCGCGCGGTTTCGGCCAAGGCTTCGGCCACCGCATTCGCATCCGCCAGACCAGCCTGACTGGCCGCAACCCCGAGCACGACCCGGCGCTCCGCCTCATCCTGCCCTGCATCGATACCGAGACTGAAGAATACCGCCTCGTCAATTTCCCGGCGTAACCCCGCAATCCGCGCCGCAATCCGCGCAACGATCTCAGGCTCCATCTTAGGCGGAGCTGTCACTTCCAGCGACGCCCCGGCGGCAATCTCATCCGTTTCCGGCTCCTCGACCGCGCGTTCATGCAACCACGTCACCATCTCGACGGGAATCACGACCGATGAAGGCGCAACGCCAATATTCAGCGCGACCTGCTGTTCCCCCTCGAACATCGCAAAGAGCTGTCGCCCGGTCAGGCCCACGTAATCAATGGGCGAATCTGTCCATGTCGCCAACCGTTCCTCGGTGTCGAAAATCAATAACGTTGGTGCGTCCTCGACCTCGTAGAAAATTGGTTCAATGGAACTGGCATCCGCATCCGAATGATTGCCATCATCATCATAAGCCCCGTCGATGGGCAGGAAAATCGTCGCCGCAAACAGCGCATCGTAGAAGCCAGCGGTCTCTTCTGGATCATTGCGCGCGCGCTCGAAGGCAAGATCGAGGGGGGTCTCGATAGAAGGGGCGAGGGGCGCGTCGTCGTCGTCTTCCATAGTCAAGGTCTTCCATAAGCGGGTATCAATGCATCGGTTTGGATCAGGCATCGCGTGCAAATGACGCATTTGTCAAAGGAAATGCATTCCTTGCACAGTTTTCACGTTAAGGTGCAGCAAAACACCGTGTTGTTAAGGGGAGTAAAACATGTCGGAAGATCGTTTGCGAGAGGCCGCCTTGCGCTTCCATGAGGAGCCGATACCCGGCAAGCTGTCGATCACACCGACCAAACCACTGAATACACAGCGCGATTTGGCGCTGGCCTATTCACCGGGGGTCGCCGAAGCCTGCACAGAAATCGCCCGCGACCCAGCGAATGCGGCGCGCTATACGGGCCGGGCCAATATGGTCGCCGTCATCACCAATGGCACGGCAGTCTTGGGCCTAGGCAATATTGGCCCTCTCGCCTCCAAGCCGGTAATGGAAGGCAAGGCCGTATTGTTCAAAAAATTCGCAGGCATCGACGCCTTCGATATCGAAGTGAACGAGACGGACCCGCAGCGTCTGGCCGATGTGGTGAAAGCACTGGAGCCGACCTTTGGCGCCGTCAATCTGGAAGATATCAAAGCGCCGGAATGTTTCGCCGTAGAAGCGGAATGCCGCAAGCATATGAAAATCCCCGTCTTTCACGACGATCAACACGGCACAGCCATCGTCGTGGCGGCGGCGGTCATCAACGCGCTGCACATCACCGGCAAGGATTTTGCGGATGTGAAACTCGTTTCGACGGGGGGCGGTGCAGCGGGCATCGCCTGCCTCAACCTGCTGCTATCATTGGGATTAAAGCGCGAGAATGTCTGGCTGCTCGATATCGATGGATTGGTCTATACGGGCCGTAAGGCTGATCCTCAGAAGGCTGATTTTGCTCAGGATTCGCCGCATCGTACAATCGGAGACGTGATTGATGGCGCAGATATCTTTCTCGGCCTCTCTGGCCCCGGCGTCCTGAAACCCGAACACGTCGCGCGCATGACGGATACGCCCATCATCCTCGCATTGGCCAACCCCAACCCTGAGATTGACCCAAAAGCCGCACGCGGCGTCAGCCCTAAGGCGATTATCGCCACAGGTCGGTCAGATTATCCCAATCAAGTCAATAACGTCCTGTGCTTTCCGTTCATCTTCCGGGGTGCGCTGGATGTGGGCGCAACGACGATCAATGAGGAGATGAAGGTCGCCGCCGCCAATGCCATCGCTGATCTTGCCCGGCGTCCCTCCGTCGCCGAAGTCGCCAATACCTATCGCGACGAGCGGCTGGTATTTGGCCCTGACTACGTGATCCCCAAACCCTTTGACCCACGCTTGTTGGTGGTGGTGGCAACCGCCGTCGCCCGCGCAGCGATAGAATCGGGTGTGGCCGAACGGCCCATCGAAGATTTCACCGCCTATGAGGCCAAGCTGACGCGCTTCGTCTATCGCTCTGGCCTGCTGATGAAGCCTTTGTTTGAGCAGACGAAACAAAACTGCCGCCGCATCGTCTATGCCGAAGGCGAAGATGAACGCACCCTACGCGCCGTACGCACGATCATTGATGAAGGCTATGCTGAGCCGATTCTCGTTGGCCGTCCCTCGGTCATCGAACTCCGCTGCGAACGGGCGGGTATCAACCTACGCCCCGGTGTCGATTTTGAGGTGGTGAACCCCGAAGAAGACGAGCGGTACGGCGAATACTGGCGCACCTATCATAATCTAAATGCCCGTAAAGGCTGCACCATTGATGCGGCCCGGTCGATCATGCGAACCAACACCACCGCGATTGCCGCCGTTATGGTTCAGCGGGGCGAGGCGGATGCGATGATCTGTGGCCTTGCGGGCGACCATGACTGGCACCTACGCTACATCGACAATGTGCTGACACAGGAAACGGTCGGGTCTGTCTATGCGGCGTTGGGGGTCATCATCCTCAAATCCGGCGCGATTTTCATGGCCGACCCTTATGTCAATTACGATCCCACAGCGGAAGAGCTGGCCGATATCACTCAGATGGCCGTCGCCGAAATCCGCCATTTCGACATCGCCCCGCGCGTCGGCCTCGTCAGCCACTCCAATTTTGGCAGTGCTAATACGCCCAACGCACGGAAAATGCGCGAGGTGCTGCGCATCCTGCAATCGCGGAACGTCGATTTCGAGGTGGACGGCGAAATGCGCGCCTCGACCGCCCTCGACGGCAATCTGCGCGAGAAATTCATGCCCGATTCCGACCTAAAGGAACCGGCTAACCTGTTGGTATTCCCTACACTCGACGCCGCCAACGCCTCGATGAACGTGCTGAAAAGTCTTGGCGATGGGCAATCGGTCGGCCCCTTGCTGCTCGGTGCGGGCGGGCGGGCGCATATCGTGACACCCTCGGCCACCTCGCGCGGATTGCTCAACATCACCGCCATCGCCGGAACGTGGGATCAGGTCGCACGCCCCGAAACTGACACTCCCAAGGTACCATGTTAAGGCTTCAAGGCATTGAATTAAATTATATATTTAATTTTTTAGGTGCCGAATCAAGCTAAAAACCCTAGCGATGACGTGTCGCAGGTACCATGTTAATATCGTTCGTAACAAAACGGAACGGGAAGACTTGCGATGAATATGTTCGATATGCTGCGCCAAGCGCAGGGCGGTAACGGGATCGAAAATCTGGCGAAACAGTTCGGTCTCGAACGAGCACAAACCGAACAGGTCTTGCAGCAAGTGTTGCCCGCTATGTCCGCAGGATTCAAGCAGCGCACACGAAGCGAGGACGGTCTCGCCTCCATGCTGCGCAAGATTCAGGGCACCGATTACGAGGATGTTTACGAAGACCCCTCCCTCCTGCAACGTGAGGAAACGCGCGACCGGGGCAATCAGATTCTCGGCGAAGTGTTCGGCTCGAAAGATGTTAGCCGCGCCGTGGCGCAGAAAGCGGAATTCGCATCCGGCATCGGCGGCACAGTCATCAAGGCGATGCTGCCCATGATCGCGTCGATGATCCTTGGCGGAATGCAGAAGAAGACATCGAGCGATTCCGGCATGGGCGGCATCCTTGGCTCGTTGATTCAGGGAATGGCAGGCGGTGGGCGCTCGTCACGCGGCGGGGGTGGTCTAGACGACCTGCTCGGCGCGGTCCTCGGCGGTGGTGGACGGGCACAGCCCGCGCCACAACAGCGTGGCGGCGGCGGTTTGGGAGGCATCCTTGGCGGCCTTCTCGGTGGCGGGCGACAACAATCGCGAGGTGGCGGCGGCGGCCTTGGCGGAATCTTGGGCGGAATGCTCGGCGGTGGCCGCCAGCAACAGCAAGCCCAGCGCCAACAACCGCAACAGAGCGGCGGCCTTGACGACCTGCTCGGCGGCATCCTTGGCACCAACCCTCGCCAGCGCCACAGCACCGGCGACCGTAGTCTCGACAATGTCATTGGCATGTTCGATTCCGATGGCGATGGCAGCGTCGATATGGATATCCTGCGCCAACTCTCACAACGTCGATAACGCGCAAGCAGGCTGCCTTACTCACATGGTGAGGCAGCCTATTTGATCGACCAAGACATTTGGGTTCCGGTTCTGAAAAACAGACGTTTGATGTAAGCTACTCAAATATCGAGATAAGTTGATCCACGAAACCACAATCTAGTGGGTTCGTTTCGTTAGAAACAATCCACTAGATAGCTTGAGGGGCGAGATACGCACTTACCTGCCAATAGCTTCTTGCGGGTAGGCGCGGCCCCGTCCAACCCCTGTCCCGCAAACTCTGGGCGATGAGGGCATTCATCACACCATGCCCCACCAGCAGCACCGAACCATGGGTTCGCGCGTGTTCAACAAGCGCATCCGCAACCCATTCGGCGCGCTGACGCGATGCAGCGAGGCTTTCACTGTTTGGGCGAAAATCTCCGAGCCACCCAATGCGGAATATCACCGCCCAGATCTTTGGCGGCAATCGCGGAAACCGCCAGCGATTATGGGGCAAATCCGCCTCTCTCGCATCATTATTGATCACGAATGCACCCAGCGGTGAAAGACGTTCGGCGCTCGCCCTTGCCCGCAATAAGGGGCTACAGACGATTGCCTGCACTGTATCGGCAATCTTTTGCGTCGCTACGGGCGGCTTGTCTGCGGTAATGGTCGTGGCATCATAGGCCGCAATCCAACTCGCCATATCCACCGCAGATAAGGCTATGCTCGATACCGGCTCCGGTTCCCCATGGCGCATCAGAAAAATTGAATAGCGTTCTGAATGGTCAGACACAATTAAACCGCCTCAATCAGCGATGCCCCATCCGAGCGGGCGCTGCTAACGGCGCGCCCAACCTCGTGCATCGCGAAGAAATCATCCGGGACAGCATGCATCAGGCGTGCCGCGCCCTTCCCTTCCTCACCTAACCATAACCCCCAACTTTCGCGAGGGATCACAACCGGCAATCGGTGATGAATCGAGCGCATAGCATCATTGGCATCACAGGTGACGATGGCACAGGTATCGACCGGCTCATGCCCCGGCGCTTGCCACCGCTGCCAGATGCCCGCAAAGGCGAAGATAGGGTGGTCCGGCGCATGGAAGTAGAATGGTGTCTTTGGTTTAGGATCGCTGCTGCGCCATTCATAGAACCCACTCGCCGGGATCAGACATCGCCGCTCCCGACATGCCGCGCGGAATGCGGGCTTCTCCGCAATCGTCTCGGATCGCGCATTGATAAGCAGCGGGCCTGCGGTGGGCGTCTCGTACCAATGTGGCAGGAACCCCCATCGCATCGCCTTTGCCTCGCGCCACGCCTTCCCCGCCCGGATCGTCAGGACGTTTTGGGTCGGGCAAATGTTATAGCGCGGGCGAGCGAGGGCCGGGGCATCCTCGATATCCGGCGCGGTAGCCGCAAAGACCTCAGCGACCGCAGCGGCATCGATATCAAGGACAAACCGGCCACACATGCCTAAAGCGCCCGCAGATGGGCATCATGCCAAATGACGCTGCGCGCATCGAGATCGAAGCGCATCAGGTCTTCACCGACGATAAGCGGGCCGTCATAGGTTTTTGCAACTTCGGCCAACAGGGCGGCGCGGTTGGCATTTGGCGGGACGATATGGGTCAGGGCGAGGGCTTTTGCGCCCATGTCGCGGGCAACGCCGCCAACCTCGGATGACAGGGTGTGGTAGGAGGCAACATTGTCCATCGTGGCGGCGGAGCGGTGATGGCCGGGTGGCGCATCCCGGTGGATCATCACTTCATGCACCAACAAGTCGGCCCCCTGCCCCGCCTCGATCAACGCATCACATCGGGCGGTATCGCCGGAATGAACGACCTTTTGCCCGTCGGCATGGAAGGCAAAGCCAAAGGCGGGGGCGACGGGACCATGATCGACCTCGACCACCCCAATCTCCATCCCAGCAATAGTGATACGGTCGCCACCTGTAATTTCATGCGGCTCAAGCTCTAGCCCCGTTATACTGGTGCGTTGCTCGAAAGCGATGCGCTGGGCGCGCTCAGGCTCCCACGCCGCCATAATCTGCTCGATATGATCGAGAACGGGGCGAGGAGCGTAGACTGGCCATGGACGATCACGCCCTTGGTGCCACGCGGAGATGACGAGCTGGTAGAAATCGACCAGATGATCCGTGTGAAAATGGGTAAGGAACAGCGCATCAACCGCCGCGCCCGCCGTACCCGCCTCCACAAGCCGTTGGGTAACGCCGGAGCCGCAATCAACCAGCACCCGCGCACCGCCCCCCTCCACCATCGTCGCCGCCCCGCGCCGATCGCTATGGACAACAGGACAGCCCGTACCGAGGAGCGTTATTTGCATTTACGCCGCGTCCTCGACCGGTGCGTCGGAGCGCACGCGGACATAGGAGCCGGGGGCGGGTTCGAGGGAGCCGAGGGTTGCGCCGGGCTTGCGGGCGGCGATCTTCTTGCCCGATTTCTTCGATAGCCATTTATGCCAGTCGGGCCACCACGAGCCGGGCGTCTCGGTCGCCCCTTCCAGCCATTCTGCCAGCGTTTCGGGCCAGTCGGCTTGCGGCGTATCATTGGTCCAGTATTGATATTTCACGCGCGTCGGGTCCGGCGGATTGATGACCCCGGCGATATGGCCCGATCCGCCGACGACCAGATGAACCGGCCCGCCGAACAACTTCACACCCCGGAAGACCGATTCGGCGGGGGCAATATGATCCTCGCGGGCGCAGATCGAATAGACTGGTGTTTTCACCTTGCCCAGATCGAGAGTCTTACCGTCCAACACCATCTTGCCCTCGGCCAGTGCATTATCGCGGTAGTAATCGCGCAGGTAGGCGAGGTGGCATTTTGCGGGCATATGGGTCGCATCGGCGTTCCAATACAAGAGATCGAAGGCGCTTGGTTCTTTGCCCAAATAGTAATTACTGACGACGTAATTCCAGATTAGTTCGTTCCCGCGCAGCATGTTGAACGCCTGCGCCATGTGGCGCGCATCGATCACGCCGCCTTCTTTCTCGGATTTCTTTTCCAACTCGTCGAGGATCTTGTCGTCGAGCAGGATGCGCAATTCGCCGCCCTTCACGAAATCGGCCTGTGCCGTAAAGAAGGTCGCCGCTTTGACCCGCTTGTCGCCATTTTGTGCCATATGCGCGAGCGCCGTGGCCAGCATCGTACCGCCAATGCAGTATCCGCCGACATTCACCGATTTGACGCCCGTTTCCTCGATCACCGCATCGATGGCCGGGTATAGCCCTTCGGTGACATAATCCGAAAATCCGCGCTCGATCTTCTTACCCTTACCTTTGGCGGGTTCGGGATTGCGCCATGAGATCATAAAGACGGTGTACCCCTGCGCGACCAGCCAGCGGACCAGTGATTTCTTTTCGTTCAGGTCCATAATGTAGAACTTGTTGATCCATGGCGGCGCGATCAATAAGGGGGTCGTGTAGACCTTTTCGGTGGTTGGCGCATACTGGATCAACTCGATCAGATCATTGCGGAAGATGACCTCGCCGGGGGTGACGGCGATGTTCTTGCCCACCTCAAAGGCTTTCATATCCGTCTGGCTGATGAGCAATTCGCCCTTGCCGCGCTTCATATCTTTGAGCATCTGGCGCATGCCGCGCACGATATTCGCCCCGCCTTCTTCGGCGGTGGTTTTCAAAACCTGTGGATTCATTGCAAAGGCATTGGACGGCGACATTGCCTCCGCAAATCTTTGGGTGAAGAATTCGAGTTTTTGTTGCTCTTCAGGGGGCAGGGATTCGTCGGCGGTGTCTACCGTATCGCGCATCCAATCCGACGCGAGGAGATAGGATTGTTTGAGGTAGCTGAAGACGACGTTTTTATCCCATTCCTCATCCTGAAACCGCTTATCCTTGCCCATATCCTCCATACCGGGAATCGGGCGCTGTTCGCCCCCCGCCATCTGTGCGAGGGCATTGGTCCAAAGGGTTGCTTGACGGTGCCACAGATCAATCCCCGCCTTCATCATCGCTTCAGGATCGGAGACCATCGCCTTTTGTAGGTCGGCAATAGCAGGGGCGAGGTTATAGGGGTCGGGGTTTGAGGAGGAGCCGTCCGCATGGGTTTGAAGGTAATAGGTCCAAGCTTCCTGCGCGAGGGCATAGGCCTCGGCCATGTTCTCGGCTACGGCGGTGGATGCAGCCAGCGGATCGGTTCTGTCCGTCTCTTTGCTCATAGTGCTTTTCCCCTTATACTCGACCAACTGGTACGATAACCTCCACACCATGCGCCAAACGATATCAATAGGCCATATGGCTTGAATTCGGTTCGATTACAGGAAGAGACGATGCAGCGCCTGCAAATCATCACGCTTTTGCGCCTGACGCTTTTGGCTGCCCCGATTCTGGTCGGGTGCGGAAACACGATTTCCCAGATCGACGGCCTTCCCCAGACGCGCGACATGTCGTCTGTGCAATGGCCATTATTGGTGGATACACCCGCCGCGCCAACCGATACGCTGTTGCCAGAGGCAGGCGCGCGTACGCTTGCCACGCTAGAGAATGCGCAGATTGCGGCGCTGTCACGGCAGGCCGAACCCGGCCCCGCGCGGGTGGAGACACTCGCCCTGCAAGGTAAGGTCGCGCGGATCGATGCCCGTACCCAAGTAACGCCCCCCGCCATAGATAGCGCAGCATTATCGGCGCGCGCTGCCCGTCTGGCTCAATTGCGTAATGAAGCGCAGGATGCCGTTGCCATTGACGAATTGAAGGCGCGGGCACAGCGGGTATCGGCGGCGACAGATCAGGATTATGGCGCGATCAATACGGTTGCTCTACAAGCTCGCGCGCAGCGGATAACCGCTGCAACCGAACAGGGATACGGCACAGTAGACACACAGGACTTACAGGCACGGGCACAGCGCGTGGGCGCAACCCGCTCGCAAGGGTATGGCAGTGTGGATAGCGCAGAGCTGCAAGGGCGCGCGAACCGGGTCAAGGACCGGACGCAGACCTATTACGGCTCTGTCGACCGCGCTGACCTTGCAACGCGCTCGGATCAGATCAAGGCATCGACCACCGGACCAGCGCCCGAAGCGCCCAGCGTCGACTTGCAAGACGCCCGCCGGACGGCGGTTGCAGAGGCGGTGACGGAGCCAAGGCCCAAACCCGTATCTAGATCGACGCGCAAGGACCATGACGAGCCAGTGCTATCAAACGATTTCCGCAAACGCGCCCGCGCGGCGATTGAACGCGCCCGCAAACGCGCGGCGGCTCCGCCACCGGAATAGAATCTGCGGCATCCATCAGCGATGAGCAGACATACCGATTTGCGTGATTTGCTGTTGCGCCCTTATCTATGAATTATGTGACATATTTCATAGATGGGTGAGGGGAGCGCATAATGTGTAGCGGGTAGGCTTTGATTCGGCGTCTCAATGATCGGCGTGTTGTCTATCGAGACCCCTGCGCGGTGGCCGGGGATGCGGAACAGTCATTTTGGGCGGGGGGGGTGACTCTTTATCACTCATCTATGGAATACGTCACATATTCCATAGATGGCGGAGATGTGTAGCGCGCGGTGCGCAGCGTGCAGCAGGTAGGCTTTGATCCAGCGCCTCAATGATCGGCGTGTTGTTCATTGAGACCTCGGCGCGGTGGCCGGGGCTGCGGAATAGCCATTTGGTGCGAAGGGGTAGCTCTTTATCATTCATCTATGGAATACGTTACATATTCCATAGGTGGGTGAAGATGTGCAGCGCGCAGTGTGCAGCAGGTAGACCTCGATCCGGCGTCTCAATGATCGGCGTGTTGTCCATCGAGACCCCTGCGCGATGGCCGGGGCTGCGGAATAGTCAGTTGGTGCGAAGGGGTGACTCTTTATCACCTATCTATGGAATATGTGGCATATTTCATAGATAGATGAAGATGTGTAGCGCGCGATGTGCAGTAGGTAGGCCTTGATCCGGCGTCTCGATGATCGACGTGCTGTCCATCGAGACCCCGGCGCGTTGGCCGGGGATGCGGAACAGTCATTTGGTGCGAAGGGATAACCTTTCACTCTTATATGGAATATGTGGCATATTTCATAAATAGATAGATATAAACTGTGCATTGGGCAGCGCAGCACGGCAATCGTGTGAAAGAATTTTTGCTGCCCCGCATTTGGATGGCCCCGCGCAACGGCGGAACCTCCTTGTGGAGGGGATCTACCCCAAAAGACAGGAGGTCCGGCATCTGCAAAGCGTCATGTCATGCCGCATTGCGTTCGGGACAGCATGATTTCTTCTTCAAGAGATTGCCGTGCATTACGCAGCGCGCGGTTGACTTTTTGCCTATAATGCGTGTTGATGTTCGTGATTTGTTTTTCACGGAGATGCAACGCGAATGGACTGGGACATCGTTATCGAGATCAATCGGAAGGTGCTGCTACGGTTCGTGGCGGCGCTGTTCGGTATGATCGGATGCGGTGAAACGGTTGCGCGCTGTGTGCATCGCGAGGTTTTGGCGACTTTGCTACTCGCTGAAGCGGCAACGCGGCGGTTGATTGCGATTGCGGCTATTGGGTTGGTGGTCGAGCCGCGTACGAAGCGGGATGCGCCGACCGGGGCGATTCCGAAAGGGTCGGGCAAGCGCGTGCCGCCTTTCGCGCTGTTCGATCCGCGCCGCTATGCGGGACCACCAAAACAACAGAAAACGCCGGGTTTTGGGCCGAATATCCGGGGCTTTGACGAGTTTGATATCGCGCCACCGCGCCGGAATGTGGCTTCGCCAGATGATCCGGTTTCCGTGGCGCGATTGCGGCAACGGCTTGAAGCTTTGCGGGCGGCGTTGGAGGATATTCCGGCGCAAGCAAAGCGGCTGGCGAGAAAGTTGGCGGCGATGGAGAGGCCCGTTCAGCCCATGCGTCCGGGGCGACCTCCGGGGTATAATGCGCGCGGGAAACGGCCCATTGATATCGTTTTGGCCGATTGCCAAGAATTAGCGCTGATGGCGCTGGCCGAAGTGCCGCCTTGAGGGAGGCGCGCAGGTTTGGATGAAGGGCTGTCGCTGTGAGGCGGGGGGCGCTTTGGTGTGGGTGGAAGGTGGCCGTATAGAAGAGGCTGGTTTACACGCGTGCTAAAGCGAATTGCGATTATCCTGAATCATCAAGCGCCATATTTTGCGCGGCTCTTGGCGTGAAATATGGCTCAGGTTTATCGCAAATGGCTATAGTATGATTCGTCCTTTCGTTCGGGCCACGCTCGCGGTAAGCATCGCCGCGAGAAAGGCCGTGTCCATGAATACCGATTTCTACCGCGTCAAACGCCTACCCCCTTACGTCTTTGCGGAGGTGAACCGCATGAAGGCGGACCTGCGCGCGGATGGGCATGACGTCATCGATTTCGGCATGGGCAACCCGGATATGGATACGCCCGCGCATATCGTCGAAAAGCTGATCGAAACGGTGCAACGGCCTCGCACGCATCGCTATTCGGCATCGGCGGGCATACCGGGGCTGCGCAAGGCTCAGGCGGGATATTACGAGCGGCGTTTCGGTGTGACGCTCGACCCGGATACGGAGGTTGTGGCAACGCTTGGCTCAAAGGAAGGGCTGGCGAATTTGGCGGCGGCGATTTCGGCCCCCGGCGATGTGATCCTCGCGCCGAATCCCAGTTATCCAATCCATGCCTTCGGCTTTATGATTGCAGGCGGCACCTTGCGGCATATTCCCGTGCCGATGACGGGGGAACAGACTTTCGACGGGGCGGAATATATCCGCACGCTCGACCGGGCCGTGCGCCATTCGGTGCCTAAACCGGCGGCAATCGTGGTCAACTTTCCATCCAACCCTACCGCCCTCGTCTGTGACCTCGATTTCTATCGAGAATTGGTCGCTTTCGCAAAGAAGCATGAGATCTGGCTACTCTCCGATGTCGCCTATGCGGAGATGTATTACGACGGCAACCCACCCCATTCCATTCTCGAAGTACCGGGGGCCATTGATGTAGCAGTGGAATTCACTTCGCTATCGAAGACCTATGCGATGCCAGGATGGCGGATGGGGTTTGCCGTGGGTAATCACCACCTGATCGGCGCGCTGACGCGGATCAAAAGCTATCTGGATTACGGCGCATTCACGCCAATACAGGTCGCCGCCGCCACCGCGCTGAACGGGCCACAGGATTGTATCGAGGAAATCCGGGGCATCTACCGTGAGCGGCGCGACGTGATGGTCGAGGCGATGGGGCGCGCTGGCTGGGATATTCCCGCCCCGCCCGCGACGATGTTCGCATGGTCGAAGGTGCCCGCGCCGTTCGACCGGCTCGGGTCGATGGGATTTGCAAAGCTGCTGTTGCAAGAGGCCGATGTGGCCGTCTCGCCGGGGGTCGGTTTTGGGGAATACGGCGAGGGCTACGTGCGGCTGGCCCTCGTGGAGAATGAACAGCGCATTCGTCAGGCCGCGCGCGGCGTGCGGCGCATTATGGATGATGCAGAGAACATGGTGGGCCGGTATCTCGCTTCGGCGGAGGCAGCGGAATGATGGAAGGATCAGTTCTCATCGGCGTCCTCATGGCTTGGTCGGTCATTGCTATCGGCGCAAGCAGCCCCGGCCCAGCGGTCATGGCCATTATCGGCACGGCGCTGGAACGCGGACGCGGCCCCGCCACAATCCTCGCGCTTGGCGTCATCTCGGGTTCCGCCATCTGGGGAACGCTCGCGGCGGCGGGGTTGGCGACGGTGCTGGCACGCTATGGGC
The DNA here is from genome assembly GCA_937928005.1 of uncultured Neomegalonema sp. Taxonomy (GTDB): domain Bacteria; phylum Pseudomonadota; class Alphaproteobacteria; order Rhodobacterales; family Rhodobacteraceae; genus JAHDDY01. Next base: position 30,102 of record CALFVD010000107.1, read on the forward strand.
AGGCGTTGATCGTGCTCAAAGTCATCGGCGGATTGTACCTGCTGTGGTTCGCATGGCGGTCATTGCGCACGGCGCGTAGCGATGCACCGCCTCCACGCGCCACGGGGATCACGGCACGGGGAACCGGTCGGACGTGGTGGACCGGTCTGGCAATCCACTTGACCAATCCGAAGGGCGTCTTTGGCTGGATGGCAACCATCGCCGTCGGCATGACGCCCGATACGCCCGGTTGGGTCGTCATTATCATTGTGGTGGGAGGCGTCACGATTTCCGCCTTTTTCCACGTTGGTTACGCCCTGCTCTTCTCGACGGAGCGGGCCGCGCAGCTTTATGAACGTGCGCGCCGCCCGATCCAGTATGCTTTTGCCGCCGTGTTCGGCGTGGCCGGTTTGCACCTGCTGAAAGCCCCCTTGGAAAGGACGACACCATGAATGACGCAGACCCCCTCAAGATCGGCATCGCAGGATTGGGCACCGTGGGTGCATCAACCTTGCGATATCTCGTTGACGAGAATGCGCGGATCGCCGCGCGGTCGGGTCGGGGGCTGATGGTCACGGCAATTGTTGCGCGTGACCGGGCCAAGGATCGGGGGGTCGATACGTCCGGTATGCGCTGGTTCGATGATCCGGTGGCCATGGCCAAGGATGATGGAATCGATATCTATATCGAGCTGATCGGTGGGGCCGATGGCGTGGCCAAGGCCAGCGTTGAGGCGGCGCTATCAGCGGGCAAGCCAGTCATCACGGCAAATAAGGCATTGCTAGCCCATCACGGGGCGGCGCTTGCAAAACTTGCGGAAGATACGCCCGGTGCATCGCTGCATTTCGAGGCGGCGGTGGCGGGGGGCATCCCTGCGGTCAAGGCACTGCGCGAAGGGTTGGCCGGGAACGGGGTTACGCGGGTTAGTGGTATCCTAAACGGCACCTGCAATTACATCCTGACCGAGATGGAAGAGACGGGTGCGGCCTTTGGCGATGTGCTGCTGGATGCGCAAAAACTGGGCTATGCAGAGACAGACCCGACGGCGGATGTGGGCGGGTTTGATGCTGCGCATAAGCTGGCCATCATGGCCGCCATCGCTTTCGGGCGGCAGATCGATTTTGCGGGCGTCGAGATCGAGGGGATCGAGGCCGTCTCGGCGGAGGATATCGTGGCGGCGGCAGATATGGGCTATCGCATCCGCCTGATCGGCATGGCGGAGCGGACGACCAAGGGTGTGTCACAACGGATGCGCCCCTGCCTGACGCCGACCGACTCGCCGCTGGGGGCTATCGAAGGGGTCACGAATGCCGTGATGCTGGAAGGGGACGCCATCGGCGCGACCGTGCTGACCGGTCCCGGCGCGGGGGGCGGGCCGACCGCAAGTGCGGTACTGGCCGATATCGTGGACGTTGCGCGCGGGAATACGCCGCCGACCTTCGGCATCGCTTGCGCTGATCTTTCACCCGCCGGTGACGGGGTCGATACGGGCGATGAGGGCGCGTTCTACCTGCGCGTCACATTGGATGACCGGCCCGGGACACTGGCGGAAATCGCGGCGGCGCTGGGCGAGGAAGGCGTGTCGATCCACCGGATGCGCCAGCATGACCATGTGGGCAATGCCGCCCCTGTGACCATCGTTACCCATGCCTGTGAGCTGACCGCAATCACAAAGGCCAAGGAGCGTATCGCCGCCCTGCCCGCTTCAGTCGCGCCGCCCGTCTCTATGCGGATCGTCGAAAGCTGAGATTGCATTGAGGCGCATTTTAGTCGATGAACCGCAGAAGTCCCCATTTTACCCGAACGGATAGTCAATGCCCACCTATACGCCCGAATACGAGTTCAAGGATCGGATGCTGTCGCTGGGCCTTGCCCGCGTGTCAGAGGCCGCCGCCATCGCTTCGGCAAAGCTGATCGGGCGCGGTGATGAAAAAGCCGCTGATCAGGCCGCCGTCGATGCGATGCGGACCCAACTCAACATGTTGGAAATTCGGGGTGTGGTGGTCATCGGCGAGGGCGAGCGCGATGAAGCACCCATGCTCTATATCGGTGAAGAGGTCGGTGCGGGCGGGTCGGACGCGCCAGAGGTCGATATCGCCCTCGATCCGCTGGAAGGGACAACCTTGACGGCGAAAGCCATGCCGAACGCGCTGGCCGTGATCTCGATGGGCGCGCGCGGGTCGATGCTGCACGCGCCGGACGTCTATATGGATAAACTGGCCATTGGGCCGGGTTTCGAGGACGGTATCGTCACCCTCGATATGTCACCAACCCAGCGAATCGAGGCGCTGGCGAAGGCGAAGGGGGTAAAACCATCGGATATCACCGTCTGTATGCTGGAGCGTCCACGCCATAACGATATGCTGCTGGAGCTGCGCAAAACGGGCGCGAGCATCCGGCTGATCACCGATGGCGACGTGGCCGGGGTGATCCATTGTGCCGAACCTGAGGTGACGGGCATCGATATTTATATGGGGTCGGGCGGCGCACCAGAGGGCGTTTTGGCGGCATCGGCGCTGAAATGCATGGGGGGTCAGATTCAGGGCCGCCTGATGTTCCGTAACGATGACGAACGCGGGCGCGCGGCCAAGGCGGGCATCACCGATCTGGACAAAATCTACACCCGCGACGACATGGTACAGGGCGATGTAATCTTTGCCGCGACCGGCGTGACGGATGGATCTATAGTCCGTGGACTGCGCCGCGTTGGCGGTTATATTGAAACCGAGACGATGCTCATGCGCTCGCGCACGGGTAGCCTACGCCGTCTTATCTACCGGAACCCGATCAAGGACTGAAATCTATGACTCTGCTCGGCTTTCTATGGTTTATCCTCGCCATCCTCGGCGCATTCATTCTTGGCATCCTTGTGGGCCGTTTCTGGGATGGAAAACTGATTGTGGACGGCGAGGTTGTGGGCGGCCATCATGCTGCGGATGACGGGCACCACTGATCCCTATCGACCATCATACTCCACACTCGTTTCGCGCAAGTGTCGGGGTATTCACCCATCGGCACATCCCGCCATTTCATCGAATATCCGCTTTCGCGGGACGTCCCGCTCAAGTGACCGGGCGGTGGGAAAATTTGTAGGGTGGATACCTCGCCTGCGCGGGGTATGACGATATTTATGGATACGACCATCAACTCCCCTCTCTCCTTAACCGGACGCCCTTGGCAGATGCCCGATGCTGCCGTGGAGCGGGCCGGTCTGGCGATTGCGCAGCGGCATGGTTTGCCGGAAATCGTGGGCCGCGTGCTGGCGATCCGAGGGGTGGAGATCGAGGAAGCGCAGGCATATCTGGCCCCAACCCTGCGCGATATGATGCCAAACCCATCATCCCTATCAGATATGGACGTTGCCGCCGAGCGGTTGGCAAGGGCCGTTCGGGACGGTGAGAGGATCGGATTGTTCGGCGATTACGATGTGGATGGCGGGGCGTCGGTGGCGTTGGTGCAGCGTTGGCTGGGCAGCATGGGGCGCGAAGCGCGCGTGCATATCCCCGACCGGATCGACGAAGGCTATGGCCCAAATGATCCGGCGATGCAGGCGCTTGCCAGAGATTGCCCACTGATCATCTGTCTCGATTGCGGCACCCTCAGCCACGGGCCGATTGCGGCGGCGCGTGAGGCGGGGGCGGATGTGATCGTCGCGGATCATCACATCGCGGGGGAAACACTGCCAGATTGTACCGGGATCGTGAACCCAAACCGGCATGACGACGAATCCGGTCTAGGCCAGCTTTGCGCGGCGGGGGTCGCATTTTTGCTGCTGGCGGCAACAAATCGCGCGCTGCGGCCTGATTTTCCGGGGGGTAAGGAGCCAGATTTGCGGCAATGGCTCGATCTGGTTGCATTAGCCACGGTAGCCGATGTTGCGCCGCTGAAAGGGCTGAACCGGGCCTTTGTGCGGCAAGGCTTACAAGTCATGCGCCAGCGCAAGAATGCGGGCATCCGGGCGCTGGCCGATGTGGCCAAAATGGATACCGCGCCAACGCCGTTCCATTTGGGATTCTTACTCGGCCCGCGCGTCAATGCGGGCGGGCGGATCGGCAAGGCGGATATGGGCGCGCGGCTGCTGGCCTGCGACGATGCACAGGAAGCGGCGGGGCTGGCCGCGCAACTAGACGAATATAACCGCGACCGGCGCGAGATCGAAACGCAGGTACTATTGGCCGCGACCGAACAGGTCGAAGCGCGCGGCGTGACTGGCGGGCTGGTCTGGGCGGCGGATGAAGGATGGCATCCCGGTGTGGTCGGGATCGTGGCGAGCCGGTTGAAGGAGACGTTCAATCGGCCCGCTATCGTAATCGGCCTTGATGATGATGGGATCGGCAAGGGATCTGGGCGGTCGGTATCGGGCGTTGATCTGGGGCGAACAATCCACGGCTGCGTGCAGGCAGGGTTACTGCTGAAAGGTGGTGGGCATAAGATGGCAGCGGGGCTGACGGTGGCGCGCGAGTCGCTGGAAGAGGCGATGGACTGGCTAGACGCAGCACTGTGCAAGCAAGGCTCCGACCGGATCGGGCCGCGCACCCTGATGTTGGATGGATCGTTGTCGCCGCGCGGGGCAACGCTGGACCTGTGCGAGATGCTGGAGCAGGCTGGACCATTCGGGGCCGGAGCGCCCGCGCCACGCTTTGCTTTTCCAAATGTACGGGTTGAACGCGCAAGAGAGGTTGGCACAGGGCATTTTGCCTGTACGATATCCGATGGAACAACCCGAATGGACGCAATTGCGTTTCGAGCTTTTGAAACGGAACTAGGACCAGCTATGATGCAGAATGCGGGGCGAACCCTGACTGTGGCAGGGCGTATTCAAATCGATGAGTGGCAGGGGCGCAGGAAACCCAAACTGTTCTTGGAAGACGCGATGGTAGCTACGCATTAAACGTATCCCTAGCCTTCGCACCGGAGTCTCGACGTGTATCAAGCTAACCTGCAAACCCCGGCTTAAAGTCGAGGATGCAGGAAGGGAGAATGAGGGACTGGCATGACAAAGACAATCCTGATTACCGGCGGCAGTCGGGGCATCGGGCGGGCGACCGCCCTGCTCTGCGCGGCAAAAGGCTGGAACGTCGCAATCAACTACGCGCATAACGAGGCGGCAGCGGCGGACACGCTGGCCGAGGTCGAGGCGGCGGGCGCCGCAGGCTTCACAATGCAAGGCGATGTGCGGGACGAAATGGCGATGATCACGTTGTTCGACCGAACGGTGGCAACCTTCAGCAATATCGACGGCGTCGTTAATAATGCAGGGATCGTCGCCCCAAAATCAACCGTCACCGAGATGAGCGTCGAACGGATGCGCCGGGTATTCGACACTAATATTCTGGGCGCTTATATCGTTGCGCGAGAAGCGGCACGACGGCTAAGCAACGGTGGCAGCATCGTCAACGTATCGAGCGCCGCCGCGCGGCTAGGCTCGGCGTTTGAGTATGTCGATTACGCGGGGTCAAAAGGGGCCGTCGATACAATGACGACCGGCCTATCGCTGGAATTGGCGGCGAGCGGCGTGCGGGTTAATGCAGTGCGCCCCGGCCTGATAGAGACGGATATCCATGCAAGCGGCGGCCAGCCGGATCGCGCCGAACGGGTGGGATCGCGAATGCCCCTGGGCCGCGCAGGCACGGCGGATGAAGTTGCGAACACGATTATCTGGCTACTGAGCGACGAAGCGTCGTATGTTACCGGAGCATTTCTCGATGTCAGCGGAGGGCGCTAGATTATGGCAACGGAACTGGATCATATCGTCGTGGGGACAAAAGACCTCGTTTCAGGCGCAGCCTGGATCGAGGATATGCTTGGCGTTCCCGCACAGGGCAGTGGCGAACACGCCACGATGGGCACCCATAACCGCCTGTGGAGTCTTGGGTCGAGCTACCTCGAATTGATAGCGATCAACCCCGATGCGCCCGCACCCTCACGTCCGCGCTGGTTCGGGCTGGATGATCCAGATATTCAGGACAGTCTTGCCAGCGGGCCGCGTTTGCTGAATTGGGCGGTACGGGTCGATGATCTGGAAAGCATCGTGAAGGATTGCCCGGTCAATCTGGGGACGATCCATACCCTCTCGCGGGGTGATTTTGCGTGGAAAGCGGCGGTTCGTGAGGATGGTGCGCTTATCCATCAAGGGCATGTTCCCCTCGTGATCGAATGGCAGACGGCGCATCCAGCCTCTAAAATGGCGGATCAGGGACTATCGCTCGTGCGGCTTAAAGCACATCGCAGCGAGAAAACCGGTGTGATCAAGGCGCTAGAATGCATCGGCGCAGAAGGCCTTATCAAGATCGAAGAAGGCAGCGTAACCGCCGGAATTATGGCCGAAATCACCACAGATGACGGAAACATCTCGCTGGTGGGGTGATTAAAGCGAATTGCGATTATCCTGAAACATCAAGCGCCATATTTTGCGCGGCTCTTGGCGTGAAATACGGCTCGGATTTTCGCAAATCGCTATAAAGCGCACTACCTTTCGTTATGAAACTAGAGCGATACGCGATCAAGCTGGGTCGGAACTGCACTCAGAGTGCGTATTTCCTGACGCTTTGTGGCTCAACCTGACCGCGTTCACTGTAACGGGAGAGCGGGATGGACTGGACGAAGGCTGTCGATAGCTATTGTGAGCGGACAGGGCCAGATTTCTGGTCTGAACCTGTGAATGCAGTGTCGAACCTGTCGTTTATCATAGCCGGTCTGCTATGTCTTTTAGCGATGCGTCGGCGTGGGGTGGAGGATGGGTTATTGGTGGCGCTCTGCGTCATTGCCCTGTGCATCGGCACCGGCTCATTCCTGTTCCATACCTATGCCGAAGTCTGGGCCGGTGTGGCGGATGTATTGCCGATCCTATTGTTTATCGTGGTTTTTCTGGTGACGGCAATGAACCGTCTGTTCGGCTTGCGCTGGGCCGTGGCGATACCGGTTGCCGTAGCGGCGTTCGTCGTCTCGCTTGGTGCGCGTTGGGGCGCGTTATCAATAACGGGGGGATCGTTGAACGGATCGGAATCCTATGCGCCCGCCCTTGCCTTGCTTGGCGGATCGGCGCTTGCCTTGGCTTTGATGGGCAAGCGGTCGGCGCGGCCCATTGCGGTGGCGACGGTGATATTTACAATCTCACTGGCCGCGCGGTCAGTGGATGTGGCAATATGTGAGCGATTTCCGCTAGGCACCCATTTTGTCTGGCACCTGCTCAACGGCACCATGATCGGCATTTTGCTATTCACATTATTGCGCTACGGGAGGCGCTAGCCTGCTTTGCGATATGGGGAGGTCGCATCGACCGTTTTGCCAAGGCTAGATTTGACCACGATCGAGAGTGGGAAGCATAACCGTACGGAGGTGCCGACGCCTTCACGGCTCTGAAGTTCAACGAAGCCGTTATGGGCATCCATCAGTGCCTTGACCATTGCCAAACCAAGGCCCGCGCCTTCTCGGTCGGATTTGCGGGTCAGGCTGGAGCGGGCATAAACCATCCAGATACTCTGCAAATCACGTTCGGGGATACCACAACCCACATCGCGCACTTCGACCACCATCAAGTTACCGTCACGGATATAGGCGTCGATATAGATCGCACCGCCCTTGTCGGAGAATTTCAGGGCATTCGACAGGACATTGGTGATGCACCGCTTGATGGCAAGGCGGTCGCAGAACACGGTCCAATCAGATTCGACGCTCTGCTTGATGGCAATATCGCGCTGGGCGGCTACGGATTGGAACTGAATAATCGAATCGTTGAAAAGCTTCGTGAAATCCACTTCCTCGCAGGTGATATCGAACTTGCCCGCGTCAATCTTCGACATATCGAGCACGTCTTCGGTCAGCTTGGCGAGGTCTTTGGCGGAGCGAGCGACGATATCGACATATTCCATCACCTTCTCAGGTTTGATGGTGTCTTTTTGGTAGATAATCGCCTCGGAAAACCCCTGAATCGCATTCAGCGGGGTGCGGAATTCATGGCTCATATTGGCGAGGAATTGCTGCCGGTAGAAACTCAGGTCGCGCAGCTTGGATTCCGACAGTTCCAAAGCGCGGGTCTTGGCGAGCAGATTGAGACGGCGGTGCCACTCGACCGAAATGAGGAAGCCCACGGAGAGGATGAACAGCATCGAGAGGATAAAGATGGATAGTGAATCGCGCTCCAACGTGCTGCGCATCTCCAAAGATAAACGGTCATTTTCATCATGCACTGCACGCGCGATTCGCTCGACGGCGGGGCGCAAATCTTCGAGAGATTGAGCAAAGCCGACAGGCAACCCCTGTGTTGCGCCAGAGACAAATACATCAATCTGCGACGAAACATGCTTGAGGTCCGAGAATTCGCGCCCAAGCTCGCTGCCTAAGATGGCATCCTTGTAGGTGCCCATGCGCAGCTTTTCGATATGGATGTTCAGTTCCTGCGCCCGCCAAGTGACCTGTGATTCTGGCATAGATTCGTCTTTAAGCTCAAAGCGGTAAGACGCCTGAACCATACGATCGAATAGGTTGGTAAGCTGGAAAGCCGTAACGCTACGGTGATGCTGCGTATTATCATCACCGAGCAAGCGATAGGTATAGACGTGATGGATCGCGAATCCGCCCACCGCAAGCGCGAGCAAAATTGTCACCGTCAACGGAATGGCTAGCGTCGCCTTTCGCCAATCGTGAAGGGATCGCTTGAACGCCACTTAGAATACCTCAAAAAAAACGCTTCTTCATCACTCAGAAGGATTAATAATGCGGTGAGGTTTCTGATTCCTTAACATGTGGGTTAACCCTTTGCAGGGATCGACGTAATCGCCTATGCCGGTTTACTGCCTTTTTTGCGAGTAAAGCCGCCCATGCCGATTAAGATTCCTGCTGGACTGCCTGCCGAAACGATCCTCGCTCGCGAGGGCGTCATGTTGATGCGCGAAGATGAGGCAGCGCGACAGGATATCCGCCCGCTGCGGATCGCGCTGGTCAACCTGATGCCCGACAAGATCAGAACCGAGGCACAGATCGCGCGGCTTATCGGCGCAACCCCGCTTCAGATCGAGTTGACACTCGTAAAAATGGCAAGCCATGTTCCCAAGACGGCCCCGCCTTTTCACATGCTGTCTTTCTATCAGGACTGGGAAACAGTCAAAGACGTGCGCTTTGATGGCATGATCGTGACAGGCGCACCCATCGAACAAATGCCGTTTGAGGATGTACGGTATTGGGATGAGCTAAGCGAGATGTTCGAGTGGTCGCGCAGCCATGTACATTCGCTGTTGTCGGTCTGCTGGGGGGCACAGGCAGCATTGTACCACTTTCATGGCGTGCCAAAACATGCGCTTGATGCGAAGGCATTCGGGGTATTTCGCCACCGCAACCTCGCTCCAACCTCGCCATATCTACGCGGGTTTTCAGATGATTTCTCGATCCCCGTTTCGCGCTGGACCGAAGTACGGCGCGGCGACTTGCCCGATGAAGCGGGCTTAGAAGTATTGATGGAAAGCCCGCAAACCGGGCTATGCTTGATTGCAGAGCCAAGCGAACGACGGCTCTATATGTTCAATCACATCGAGTATGATAGCACGTCGCTGGCCGAGGAATACCAGCGCGACAAAGCCAAGGGCGTCAATATCGCCTTTCCCGCAAACTATTTTCCGGGCGATGATGACACGCAAGCACCGGAAAATCGCTGGCGTAGTCACGCACATCTGTTCTTTGGAAACTGGATCAATGAAGTATACCAAAGTACAGCATTCGATCCGACGCAGATCGGACGACAGGGAGACGAATGATGAAGGATTTCGAGAAACCGTTCGATGGCGAGATATCGCGGTTCTTCATGGAGGACTTCCCTAAAGACCTACGCAAACTGATCGAGAAATCAGACGATAAAGATATCCTCGCCGAGGATTATCCCTATGACGCGCGTTGGAAGCGTGACGATTATGAAGACGAACTCGACGCGCTTCAGATCGAACTGGCGAAGATGCAGCGGTGGATGGTCAATTGCGGCGAGCGCATCGTGGTCATCTTTGAGGGGCGCGACGCCGCCGGGAAAGGTGGGACGATCAAACGCTTGCGCGAAAACCTAAACCCGCGTGTCGCGCGCGTGGTTGCGCTGGGTAAACCGACAGAGCGCGAACGCGGGCAATGGTATTTTCAACGCTATGTGCAGCATCTACCCACGCGGGGCGAAATGGCGATTTTTGACCGCTCTTGGTATAACCGCGCGGGCGTCGAGGCGGTAATGGGGTTCTGTACCCGGTCGGAAACGCTGAACTTCTTCAATCAAGTGACTGAATTCGAGACAACCATCATCGAAGATGGGACGCGCGTCTTCAAGATTTGGCTTACCGTGTCACGGGCCGAGCAGATGCGGCGTTTTCTCCAGCGCGAATCCGATCCGCTGAAACACTGGAAGCTATCGCCTATCGACGTGGCCTCCTTGGGCAAATGGAAAGAGTATACCGAGGCGCGCAAAGAGATGTTCGAGCGCACCCATACCAACCATGCGCCTTGGACGATCATTCGTTCCGATGATAAACGACGGGCGCGGGTCGCGGCAATTCGGGGCATCCTGAACGCCCTGCCCTATGATGGAAAAAGCAAAAGCGTAGCAGGCGAAGCGGACCCAAAGATTAGCGGCCAACCGGAGCTGATGGGGGAATTGGCGTGACGGGTGGAACAATCTGCACGATCCCTGCATCGGGGTGGGCATGACCGAGCATTTCAAATCATCGCGCCTGCGTTTCTATCTAACCGAGCCGCAGCCCTGTCCCTACCTGCCCAATCGGGTAGAGCGGAAGATATTCACACCCTTGAGCGGGGGATATGCCGCCGATATCAGCGATGAGCTGTCAACAAACGGGTTTCGCCGGAGCCAGAACGTCGCCTATCGACCACAATGCCCCGGGTGCAACGCTTGTGTCGCAACGCGGATTATCGCCGAAGGGTTTGATCCGTCGCGCCGGGACCGCCGGGTCATGCGCCGCAATGTGCATCTACGCCGCGAGGTTAAACCGGCGCTGGCGACCGAGGAACAATATCAGCTTTTCCGCCGCTATGTGACCGCCCGCCACCCCGAAGGCGGCATGGCGGCGATGGATGCTTATGACTACGCCTCGATGGTCGAGGATAGCACGGTGCGCACGCAGGTCATCGAATACTGGGGCGAGGACGAAGACGGCGACGATGTATTGGAAGCCGTCTGCCTGACCGATGTGATGGCCGATGGCCTGTCGATGGTCTATAGCTTTTTCAACCCCGACAACGAACGCGAAAGTCCGGGTCGGTTTGTCATTCTTGACCATATCGAGATCGTTAAGGCGCTCGATCTGCCTTATGTCTACCTTGGCTACTGGGTCGATGGGTGCCGCAAGATGGAATATAAAGTTGAATTCCCAGGCACAGAGGTTCTGATCGCCGGACGCTGGCTTTCCCTCGACCGAACCTAAGTACTGGAAGTTTATACAAAAACTGAATACATGACAATAAACGCCTCTCTATGGTAATGATATTACTGTGTAATGTTTGTAGAGAGTTATCATGGCCAATATCAAAACGGTATTGTTGCGGGCGTTATTGTTGATGGGTCTGACTATAGGGCCAGTCAATGCGGCGACGCTGATTGCAAGAAGTGGGGATGGTCTTTTCGAGGCCACAACCCAGAATACGATCCTAGATTTCAAGAACCCGGCAACCGGCGAGATTACCGATCGTTGGGAACTCGACAAACCGGCGACATCCATCGCGCTCAACGAATGGGGCGGAATGGTCTATCTGGGCCATGCCGATGGGACAGTCAGGGCATTTGAGACGACGAGCCTACGCGAACGGTTCCATCTTTTCTGGTTCAATAAGCCGGTCATCGGCCTATCGCTCTGGAACGATGACCTAATGGTCGTCGATACGGATGGCAGTGTCGTTATCCTCGATGCCAAGACCGGAGAGGAACGTGAGGATTCGCCCCGCGACCTCGATACCCCTTCTCCTACCGCTCCGATTGCAGCGAAACTTTTCTCGCGGGTTGCACGGGTCGGCTATGCCGATGGGCGCGTTCTCGAATACGACCGTGTGGCAAAGACATGGACGCCGGTTCCGGGTCCACGAACGCCGCAAGCTGTCCACGAGGCGGTTCATAGGGTGCCGGAGGTGATCCGCACAGTTACACGGCGGGCTGTCCAAAGTACCGCTTCTTCCCGGCGCGTCTGCTCAACCGGTAGCGACGGCAATACTGTATGTCAGGCGACGACGGCACCCGCATCATACCAAACCTACAGCCAGCGCGTTTCACAGCCGGACTTGCCCGAAACATTAAGCAGAGGTCATTTTCCTTGGCCCCCTCCCCCCTATAGCGACGCCTATGTCGTCTATCCTTATCAACTCGCCGCATGGACGATTATGGGTGGGGATGGTGTTCCGCGACCGGTACAGACTTACGAAGATATATCGCGCAAGATTCAGGATGCCCTGAGACTCGGTGCCTATACTGCACCCCGGTATTACCGCATCGACGAAGGCTTTGTGATCGTTACCCAGATCGAGGAAATCGATGAATACGGCGCATGGATCAATCCCGAATATGAACGCTGGTGGAATGGCGAGGCACCGCGCCCCGATCCGTTCACGTTCAGCCTACGCGCGTTCTTCGATGCACTCGCCAATGCACCGGTTGGGCGCTACCGCCTCATCGCCTTTGCGCTAAACACCGGCGAGTGCCCCGTTCAACCATGCACACGCCCGGCGGCGATAGATGCGGCCAGCGCGCGTGAATTGTTGCAGGGCGGTGAACTGACCCTCCCCACCGATATCGGCAATGAAAGGCTCGACCCTCAACGCCATAACCTTTCGGTTCTGGTTTATGCCTTCGAGAAGCCCAACAAAACGCTGCCCGCAACGATCAGCAAGCGTCTTTCGGCGACAACCCACCTGACGGCTGCCCGGATTATGGCGGGGCTACCATGACGGACAAGATAGATACGGTAGCGACCTCATTCTGGAGCGGCGAGGCATTGCCGATGGAAGGATGCAAGCGGCGCCTGTTGTGGCTGTGGGTCTTGCTGGGTGGGATGGCACTGCTGCTGCTGCTGTTCCGAACGGTCGTCGCGAAGGCCTACGCCCCATTGGAGGACGAGGTTTGGGGGTGGTTCCTGCCCCATATCATACCGACACTCGCACTGATGATCGGGGTTTTGGTGATGGATGACCGTCGCCGAGCCGATACCGAAGCTGAGGCGAAACCACCGCATATGGCGAGCGGAATGTTGTTTCGTCTCGCATACGGGTTGTCCGCGCTCTATCTGGGGCTGATCCTGTCGCTCGTTCTCTACGAAATATGGTCAGAGGACGGGATGATGGCGTTGACCAAGGGCATGGCCTACTTCACGACGGCGATTCAAGGACTTATTGCCGCACTATTGGGGGCGTTCTATACGCGCAAGTGAACCAAGTGAGCCTTGCCCTATCCTTTCGTCCGCCTTAGTGTCCCACTCGAAACCGTGGCTCGATTCACGGTCGTATTGACCGCCATAATGGCGGGACTCAACGGGGAGACTTTCCACTATGAAAAGACGCGCATTTCTCAAGGGTGCGGCGATTGCGGGAGCTGCCGCTCCACTCGCATCGCCAGCCCTGTCGCAAAACAAGGTCGAGATGTCGATCGTATCGACTTGGCCCCGCGACTTTCCGGGCCTCGGCATTAGCGCGCAACGCTTTGCCGCCCGTATCACGGAACTGACCGATGGCGATATCGATGTGACCTACTACGCCGCAGGCGAAAAAGTCGGCGCGTTTGATAGCTTCGATGAAGTTGCCTCCGGCAATTCTCAGGCATATATCGCCGCTGACTATTACTGGAAGGGTAAGCACCCCGGTTGGGCACCCTTCACGGCAATTCCCTTCGGCCTGACGGCGACCGAGATTGACGCTTGGATCAAGTATGCTGGCGGTCAAGAGCTATGGGATGAACTGGCTGATGAATTCGGCCTCAAAAACTTCGCCTGTGGTAATACCGGCGTGCAGATGGGTGGTTGGTTCAACAAGGAAATCAACAGCGCGGATGACCTCAAAGGCCTGAAGATGCGTATTCCCGGCCTTGGCGGCGACGTGATGTCGAAGCTTGGTGCATCGCCCGTGTCGCTACCCGGTGGCCAGATCTTTGAAAACCTTGTCTCCGGCGCAATCGATGCAACCGAGTGGGTTGGCCCATACAACGACTACTTCATGAAGTTCTACGAAGCGGCCAAATATTACTACTGGCCCGGTATGCACGAGCCAGGTTCGCAGCTCGCCCTAGGCATGAACGGCAAGTGGTGGAGCGATCTTTCCGGTACGCATAAAGCGATCATCGAAGCGGCGGCGAACGAAGAAAACTCGCGCCAGATGGCAGAAACCAACGCCAATAACGGCGAGTACCTCACAAAGCTCATCGAAGAAAACGGTGTCGAACTTCGTGAGTTCAACGACGACGTTTATGATTCCTTTGGTGAAGCCGCTGAAGAAGTCATGGAAGAAGCCCGCGACCACAGCGAATTGTCGGCTCGCATCTTCGACAGTGTTACGGCGGCGCGTCAAGACATTGGCGGCTACATGGCCATTGCCGATGTTGCCTATTCGATCAAGCGTAACCGTGTTGTTGGCATCGGTGACAACTAAGAAATTTCGCCATTATAGCCATTTGCGATAAACCTGAGCCATGTTTTGCGCCAAGACTTGCACGAAACATGGCGCTTGGTGATTCAGGATAATCGCAATTCGCTTTAGGTGAGATTCTCAATACAATATTGCGCCATACCCCATCGCTTGGGGTATGGCGTTTTTTTAAGCTTCGCACTCCGCTAAAGCGAATTGCGCAAACGTTGATCCACAAAAGATCAGGTTTCACGCGGGTCTTGGCGGAAAACCTGATTCAGCAAATGCGCAAGTCGCTTGTCTTATGATTTTCCCGGTTCATCGGTTTAGGGTCTGTGGACATTTACCGTAGTTCGATGATGGTTGCGGTTAGATACCAGTTGGCTTCGTAGCTGGCTGTCGTTTTTTCGTACCTTGTTGCTATGCTTCTGAACTCCTTGATTTTTGCGAAGTAGTTTTCGACGAGATGCCGCCACTTGTAGATATGCTCGTCATAATACCAAGGGCGGAGATCGACGACACTTTTCACCGCTGCCCCGGGCGAAGACCCTACTACATGCACACATCTGGTTTTGTATTGAAACCGGGGTTTCATTCTGATTCTCCTTGTGCCTGTCTTTATATGGATGGAGTGAGCGATGTCGGTG
>CALFVD010000108.1 GCA_937928005.1 uncultured Neomegalonema sp.
CGTACCCGAGCATATAAATCCACAGAATACATCTCCCCGCCTTCAGCTCGTTGCATCAGGCGTAAAGTGGCGGAATTTTACTCCGCGACGGTCAGAATATCTGACCGCTTCCGTGGACCAGTTTGTCTCCGGGATTCACAAATCGCGCCAAAATTCTTTCAAGAGTAGCGTTTTCTTGCTCTGGATAGTATAGCTATATCAGTTTTTTAAGAGGTGTATCGTAATCGTCATTCCAATTGTTCGGAATGCCCGCTATAAGCGTATAGTTGCTTCATCCAGTATCTCTATTGGGGTGCTGCATAAGGCTAATTCAATAAGTTAATTTTTGCGTATTGATTGAAAACCGATTCATAGCGTCCCGTGCCGGGCGGGCTCTACTCGCCCTGCTCGCGGCACACCCGCCCCGCCCTGCCCTGCCAAGTCTTGCCAATCGGTTCGGGTCATGAATGCCCCTGCCCTTCAGGCGCGTCTACGCAGCGCAGGACGCGCGAGCCGTCCTTCGGATCACGATCCCTGACGCGAAGGGAGAAGGCGGCCCTGGTCCACCGTGCCATACTGGCAAGGGGGCGACGTTGTGAGTTCAGGGCTGATCCATCCCTTGGATGTGGGCTTGTCATCTGCGGCGGCGCGAAGCGCTCCCGACGAAGTTGGTCTGCGGATGCCATGGGATAATGCAGCGCGCATTCGGACTTCGTGGAGCGGGGCGAACGGACCGTTGCTGTCCTTCTTTCGCCGTATGAAGGCTGCGGGCGTGTAGAGACCGGGCAGGATGGCATGATCTACTCGACCGTGCTCCCCGACCACGCTTGTTTCAGCGTTGTCGAGCGGAGCCGCCTCCTGCGCGGGGATGGTGGCGATTGTGATCCGGCGCGGCGCGCAGCGATCGAGCCGGAAGCGATGCGAGACCGCCCATTCTGGAAATACGAGCAGGAGAGGTGGTTCTGGTTCTCGTCCTCCGTTGAGCTGTTTCTCCTGAGTGGCTTTTGCCTGAGGGGTCGGCTTCCACGATCAAGCAGAAAACCACTCCCTTCGGTCATTACGGTTTCCACCCACGAGCGGGCGGACCCTCCGTCTTTCCGCTTGATCGCGCCTCCCCCTCCGGCCGGGACAAAGCCATCGAAACAACCAAACGGAGGACTACACCATGCGTGGCACTGCTGAATTTCAGATCATCGGACGGATTGGCCGCATCGCAACCGTCGGCTCGACCCTCAAGATCAACATCGCCTCGGATTACCCGCGCAAGAAAGACGACGGCTCCTGGGACGACAACACGCACTGGAACACCGTTACGGTCTTCAACGAGCGCACGATCGAGTGGATCAAGGCCAACACGAAACCGGGTGATCTCGTCCACGCCCGCGGCCGCATCCGCAACGGCTCCTACGAGAAGGATGGCGACACGGTCTACACCACCGACCTCGTCACCACCGAGTTCCTTCTGCTGGCCAAGCACCAGCCGGGGGCGCCCCAGCCGAAGGGAACCGATGAGAGCCTCGTCGACAAGGAAGCCTGACTGCTGTTCAGACGGCTCCGCCAATGCCGGCGGTAGGGGTTACCCCGATTGTCCAGCAGGTCACGAGGACCGAAGACCGCCCAGAGTCGAAGGACCGAACTGGCCTCGTGGGCAATTGGGGTAATCCCCGGCGATCATCGCGCCCGCTCGTACCATCTGAGCCGATCAAGGTGCGCCGCAGGCGGCGCTCATTCAACAGGGGTTGGGAGGGGCACCCTCCCCCGAGACCGTCAAGGACGATCCGGTCTGAAGGAGCCCGGATCGCCAATGTGGTCGCCGAAGGATTTTTTCCGGCACCGCTGGTCCTGTATCGCCTCTGGTCCCGTGCCGATCCTCCTGCCCCTCTGGCCCCGTCCGTCCTGCAGGAAATAATCCCCCGTCGATCCCTGACGGTCCCGCCGCCCGAAGAGGGGCTGCGCCCCCCTTCCAGAGAAAGTGCGCGGCACTTCTCAAGGAAGGGGGCTGACGCCCATTTTAGGGCTTCATCCTCTCCGTTGCCGCCACCGGGACGGCCCTTGGCCGATCCATGCAACCGCCGCGCATGTGGCAACAGACAGGAACGGGTTATGAGCATTTACGAACAGATCGAGACTTTCGGCCTTATCGGCGACGATATGGAATTTCCAATCCCCGACGACGACGCCTTGCAGGCAGACGCCGTAGATGCGGCGTTCGACGGCATGTGTGGCGTGTTTCGCGATAGCGCCCTCGCGGCAGACCTTGAGCCGTTTATCTGGGGTTTCGTGAACCTCTATCACCAGCGCGCCGAACGATTGGCCCGCGAGCGCGGCGAAATGGAAACCGTCTTGCGCGACCTGATCCACCAGCAGGACGGCAGCGAGATTGCCGACGTGGAATTGCAGGACGCACAGCGTGAATACGAACGTATCGAGGAACGCGAAACCGCTTTCCTGTTGATGCGCGAACACGCGGCATCCCGCTACGAAGCCGAGACGGGCCGCCCGTGGTTCCCGCGTTCGGGATCGCGCACCGGAAACCCCGTTACCGCTGCCATGATCGACGCCCGCGACTACATGCGCGCCGTAAAGGAGAGGAAGACCGAAAGCCTAGCGCCGGAAGGGTCGCGCGTCGTCATCACCGGAGGGCAGGATTTCGAGAACACCGACGCGATATTTTCCGCGTTGGACAAGGCCCTCGACCGCGTGGGGGATATGGTGCTTTTGCATGGCGGATCGCAGAAGGGATGCGACCACATCGCCGCTCTTTGGGCGAAGGCCCGTGCCGTCCCGCAGGTCGCTTTTCGTCCCGATTTCAAGAGCCATAACCGCGCGGCACCGTTCAAGCGCAATGACGACATGCTTGCGCTGGACCCCCGCGCCGTCATCGTGTTTCCCGGTAACGGCATCACCGAGAACGTTGCGCAAAAAGCCGAGGCGAAACGCATTCCGGTATGGCGTCCCGCAAGCGAAGCGGTGTCAGCGTAGGGATGGGAAGCAAGGGAGCGGCGAAGGCCACTCCCTTCACACTTTGCAGAACCTCACGCTGAAACGCCCGGAGAACGGCGCGGGCGGGCGGCTCCGCTACGATCGGCTGGACCTCTGGCGAGGCCCCCCGGTCAAGCTGCGCCAGCCGACCGCGAAGAGGCAAGGGCCGCCAAAGGCGGCCCGGTCGATCCGCCCACAAGGCGCGGATTGCATTGTCTTCGCGCTGGTTCCTGCGGAACCAGCGGCGCGTCAGCGCTACACTTGCCCATAAGGCAGGTGCGTTTCGTAGCTCTTTCCAGATCAGCCCCTGTTTCGTCGTCATCCTGTTATGACGAACTCTCTGGGATCGTTTCTCGTCTCACCGAACAGGGCGAGCATTCCAATAGATCGAAGGCTGACCGTAAATGTGAGTGGACAGCGGTGGACTTGGAGGCTTTTCGGGGATGCATGGGAAACGATCATCGACGCAGGTGATTGGTGCTGGTTCGACCGCATCGAGAGTGGAGGTGATTTTGGATGTCGCGTATTTCGACCGCAGGGGCCTCTTGATCCGCTCCTGCGTCTTGGTCATTGAGTTGGCATTTGGGGTGCCCAGAATTTGTGGATCTCGTTTCTATCTGTGCGTTAGTTGAAACATCGGCTCAATTGCTGAGGATGATTGCTCGGGGGTCTTTCCCAGAGGATTCTTGCTGAGGGGTATATTTTAGCAGGCAAGTGTGTTTGCGTTATGTTCTTATAACCTGTTATCTTTAGGCACGCAGGGGAATTCATGGCGTCCCGTACCGGCCGGGCCCTACTCGCTATGCTCGCGGCACACCCGCCCTGCCCTGCCAAGTCTCGCCAATCGGTTCGGGTCATGAAATGCCCCTGCCCTTCAGGCACGTCTAGGCAGCGCAGGACGCGCGAGCCGTCCTTCGGATAGACGATCCCTGACGCGAGGATCGACGAGGTGCATTTATCCGCTTTTCGGACAGAAGACCCAGCCATACCGATGAGTGCGATGATCTGGCCTACTCCAAGGGGTTGGTTTTGCCTTCTCCGGGTCGCACGGCTCACGTTGCACATGATGCTCTGCTGGACGTCGTCGGTGAATGCAGCGCGCATTCGGGGCACGGTGAAGCGGTCGCGGCACACAGCGCCATCCTTCTGGGACCACGGAGACGGTGCGCTCGCCCTTGTCTGTATTGCGCATGCCGCCTCTGTCAAGTCCTCAGTTCATACCGAAGGCGACGGGCCCCTCGGCGCCGCACAGAAGTATTGCACCAA
>CALFVD010000109.1 GCA_937928005.1 uncultured Neomegalonema sp.
AGAACTTTGCAATTGGAAATTCCCGAATCGCAGACTCAACGCCAGCTCGTCGGTAAAAGTCCAGCGCGAACGCGAAAAGTGCTGCAAACAAAACCAGGGCAGCAAGTTGCACAAACAGTCGCGGCGTTTCAAACCTGAGCCCTAAGAGATTTTGACAAAGCGGCAATAAAATTACGCCCGCGCGCTTCTAATAAATTATCTTCGGTCAGGGTGCCGGGGGTCACAAGCCGCACTACATCGCGCCGGACGATGGATTTTGAGCCGCGTTTCTTCGCCTCGGCGGGGCTTTCCATCTGCTCGCAAATGGCGATGGAGAGGCCGGTTTTGGTCAGGGCCGCGAGGTAGCGTTCGGACGCATGGACCGGCACGCCGCACATGGGGATATCCTCGCCCAGATGTTTTCCCCGTTTTGTGAGGGCAATGTCGAGGGCGGCGGCGGCGGTGACGGCATCATCGAAGAACAGCTCGTAGAAATCCCCCATGCGAAAGAACAACAGCGCATCGGGATGCGCCGCCTTGATGTCGAAATACTGCTGCATCGAGGGGGTGATTTTTTCGGACATGGGGTGGTCATACCGCGAGTCGATTGCCCTTGTCATGCCGTGGCTTGCGCATCGCACCCATTTCTCCGCCCGCACTGGTGGGAGAGGGGGAGGTGGACCCTGCGATCAAGTCGCAGGGCAACGGATCAATCAAGTGGGACGCAGGAGGGTCTGGTTATCCGAGAGGAAAGTCCAGAAGGCGTCCATGATACGTCTCCGTTATTTGTG
The DNA here is from genome assembly GCA_937928005.1 of uncultured Neomegalonema sp. Taxonomy (GTDB): domain Bacteria; phylum Pseudomonadota; class Alphaproteobacteria; order Rhodobacterales; family Rhodobacteraceae; genus JAHDDY01. Next base: position 771 of record CALFVD010000109.1, read on the forward strand.
TGAGGACAGTGTGTGGAGACGGATGGTTGTAGGCCAGAAAAAGAGTCGGAATCGGCCTATCGAGCGATTTGACGAAACGAGCGTGCGTCAAGCGATCTTTTGGCATCGCGCGCTCCCCGATTCGTCGTCATATGAGCTGCGAATCGGTTGGCGTGCGATTGAGGGGCGTTGGGGCGAACCCGGTGCGCCCTATACCGAACCGGGGGGGCCGTCTGGCGAAGTGTCGACGGGGTTTGGCGCATTCAGGCCCGTGGCTTTGGGGCGATATGACTCAACCTCACGTTGTCTGTCATGGAGGCCAGGATGAACGCTCTGGCCGTCTTCGCCGATGGTGGCGGTGCGGGGGCGGCGTATTAGGAACAGGCGGTTGATGCCCGCCCGCGCGCCGACCATCGGGACGGTCGGATCAGTGGGGAAAGCATCGCGCCAATTCTCTGGCAGTAGCAAGCCATGGCGCTCGGCGCGCTCGATGAGCCAGTGAAAACTTAGGTTTGTCAAAGGGATAGGCGGTATGAGGCAGTTACGCTCACCGCCGATATCGCCATGGGCACCGGGGAACCATGCCTGCTCCAGCGTGCCGGGCCAGCCGCCGCGTTCCCACAGGACGGGGGCATAGGCGGTGCGGTCCTCATCGGCGGCGAGGGCATGGTAGGCGGCGCGGACATTGGGGCCGAGATGGGGATTGTGAAACTCATGCGCCAGCGGGAAAATGCGCGAGAGAATGGGGTAGGGCAGGCCGAGTGCCTTGACCGTATCCCATGCGCCAATGAAGGCTATATCTATGTTTTTATGGGTGTATTTCCGGGTGAAAGCTTCGGCGCCTTCACTGCGCTCTTGGCGCCCATAATAGCGAAAGGCGCGGCGGATGCGGCGCTCGGTGGCGTCCTCTCGACGTAGCAGGCCAACCCGGTCGATCATTCCGGCGATGGAGCGCGCGGCATAGGCTCCCCGGCTGTAGCCAAATAGGAAAATGCGGTCGCCGGGGCGATATCGGCTGGCCAACGCGCCATATCCGGCAGTCACGCTCTGGTTGAAACCGCGCCCTATGGCGGCATTGATCCATTTGGACATGCCTATGCCTTGAATGCCGTGATGGTAGCCAAGGGTTTGTTTTGCCGCCGCTTTTCCGCTTTGTAGCAAGGTGTAGAGACGGCCTGCATGGGTCAGGCAATCCTCATCATCGGTCCGGCTGAGCGTACCGTCGACGATGAAAACATGGTTGCGCGGCTCAGCCATTGCTACGGAAGGCATGGCGTGGGTAGACGCCTAAGATTTTGATATAGCTGGTGAATAATTCCAGTTCTTCTATCGCCGCCGCAACATGCGGCTCCTCTGGATTGCCCTCGATATCGGCAATGAACTGCGTGGCAGTGAAAGAGCCATCGAGCATGTAGCTCTCCAGCCGGACCATATTCACGCCATTCGTCGCAAAACCGCCTAATGCTTTGTAAAGTGCCGCAGATATGTTGCGTACACGAAAGACAAAGCTGGTGATTGTTGGTTCATCAAGCGCGGGGGTGATGGGCCGTGTGCTGGCAACGATGAAACGAGTGGTGTTGTGATCTGCATCCTCGATATTGGGGGCAAGCACCTTCAGGTTGTACGTCTCGCCCGCCAATTCAGAGGCAATGGCGGCGGCAGATGGGTCGCCATTATCCCGCACGATCCGCGCCGATCCGGCGGTATCCGGCCCCGCAACGGGCAGGATATCATGGGCGTTGAGGAATCGGCGTACCTGCCCCAGCGCAACATTAAGGCTATGGGCGGTGCGGATATCGCCAAGGGTGGCATTGGGTAGGCCGAGAAGCTGCATCCGAATGGGCAGGAAATGCTCGGCAACGATATGCAGGCCCGATTCTGGAAGCAGATGATGGATGTCTGCCACCCGCCCATAGAGCGAGTTTTCGACCGGCAGCATGGCAAGCTGTACCTTTCCATCCCGCACCGCCACAATCGCCTCCTCAAAGGTCGGGCAGGGCGTAGCGTTCAACTCAGGGAAGACTTCATTGCAGGCTTGATGTGAGAACGCCCCCGGCTCGCCCTGAAACGAAATCGCGTCGCCCTTATTGGCCAGTGAAGACAGTCTCGACGCGGTTTCTTGACGCATTTTACTCACCCTCTCGCTTACTGCACTCATATAGACTTGCGACGAGCGATGCGAAACCGCTAAAAGCACCGCAACAAACGTGAGCCTCTTGGCTCGTAGACTCATGCCCGATAAGGAACGCCCTTTATGGATGAACTCGAAATCAGCAAGATTTTCGGTGCTGGCTGTGCCGCGCTGCTGGCCTTTGTCGGTTTCGGACAGCTTGGGTCCGCCGTTGTTTCGGTGGATCAGCTCGAAGAAGCGGCTTATGTAATCGAGGTGGCCGAGGACGAAGGCGAAGACGCCGAAGTTGTTGCGAAGATGCCAATTGGTGAACTGATGGCGCTGGCCGATCTTGATCACGGCAAGAAGGTCTTCAAAAAATGTTCAGGGTGTCACAAAGTCAATGAAGGTGGCGGAAATGGCCTAGGTCCGGCGCTTTATGGCGTGGTTGGTCGCGACATTGCGGGGGGTGACGGGTATGCTTACTCTGAGGCGCTCGAAGGTATGGGCGGCCAATGGGATTTTGCGGCACTGGATGGTTTTCTCGAAGCGCCGAAAACATGGGCAACAGGAACGAAAATGAATTTCGCTGGTCTTTCAAAGGAGAAAGATCGTGCATCCGTGATCGCATGGCTCAACGAGCAAAGTGCATCGCCTCTGCCTATGCCCGCTGCTGATGAAGGAGCGGAGGAGGAAGCCACTCTGACCGAAGAGGTCGCACCTGTTGTTCAGGAAGCGGCGGTTGAGGAAAAGGTGGCCGAGACTGAAGTCGCAGCCGTGGAGAAGGTTGAAGAGGCTCCGAAGGTCGAGGAGGTCGAAGCCGAGGCACCGAAAGAAGTCGAGGTTGCGGCGGTGAAAGCCGAAGAACCGGCTGAGGCCGAAGCGCCCGCGAAGGTGGAAGAGCCTGTGAAAGTCGAGGAGCCAAAAGTCGCTGAGGCCGCTGTTGCCGCAGCGGCGGGTAGTGGCCTGATGGCGCTAGCCGATATTGACAAAGGCAAGAAAGTCTTCCGCAAATGCAAGGCATGTCACAAGGTTAAAGCAGGCGGTAAGAATGGCGTTGGCCCTAACCTCTATGGTGTGGTGGGCCGCGATATCGCCTCGAGCGATGGTTTCAAATACTCCGATGTACTGCAGGGCAAGGATGGAAAATGGGATGTCGAATCCTTGAATGCCTTTCTGCTTAAACCCAAAGAATGGGCACCGGGCACAAAAATGGCCTTTGGTGGTCTACGCAAGGAAGTGGATCGCGCGTCGCTCATTGCATGGCTGAACGAGCAGAGTGATAGCCCGCTTTCCCTCGAATAATGTAGAATCGTTAACGCCTTTAATCGGGCGTTAACCACGATCCGTCACCCATTAAGCCGCGCAATCTTTGCGCGGTTTTTTCTTGTCCTGCGTGGCCTATGTCACGCTTTGGTCGGTATCTCGCCTCGCCAATGCCGAACCTGTGCTGTCGCATGGGTTTCGGAACCGTTGGCACGCGGAACCGGACAAGGTAAGGAGAAGCGATCTTGGAGGTACGGCGTATGAACATCACTCGGCGACAGACGACCCAGATGCTGCTTGGCCTCGCGGGAGGGGCCACGACCGGTGCGGGTTTGCATATTCCATCTGTTTTCGCAAAAGAGGGCGGCGTAACCCGCGCCTTTGCCTCCTCGCTCGTCGGCACGCCCCGTTATGACGAGAGCATGACGCATTTCAATTACGTCAATCCGGATGCACCAAAGGGAGGCCGTGCGCGGCTTGCTGCCATTGGCGCTTTTGACAGCTTTAATCCCTTTGTCGTGAAAGGGAATGTCGGTTCGGGCTTCACGCTGTTCGGTGGGCTAATCTACGACCAGCTTATGGACGATAGCTATGATGAGGATTCCACATCCTACGGATCGCTCGTCGAATGGATGGAATGGCCGAAGGACTATTCCTCAGTTATTTTCAAGATTAGAGATGAAGCCCGCTGGCATGATGGAGAGCCGGTAACGCCCGAAGATATCGTCTATTCCTTTGAATTGGTGACGACAAAGGGTCGACCACTTTACCGCCTCTATTATGAAAACGTAGAAAAGGCGGAGGCTTTGCCGGGTAATTTGCTGCGGTTCACCTTTAACCAAACCGACAACCGCGAATTGCCGCATATCATGTCGCAGGTTCCTGTGCTGCCAAAGCATTATTGGAAAGACCGTACTTTCGATGAATCCAGCCTAGATGTGCCTCTTGGCTCTGGGCCATATCGTATTGGTAAGTTTGAGCCGAATACCTTCTGTGAATTCGAGAGGGTCGAAGATTGGTGGGGGCGAGATCTGCCGGTAAATATTGGCAAGCATAATTTTGATGTTTTGCGCTTTGAATATTTTAAAGATCCTAATGCCGCCTTCGATGCGTTCAAGGCGGGGCAGGTCGATTTTCGAGAGGAACCGTCGTCACTGAATTGGGGCACGCGATACGATTTTCCTGCCTTTGAAGGCGGCGATGTTGTTAGGCTCGAAGCTGAGATCGAAGGTCCCAAACGGGTTATCGGTTCCGCCTTCAACGCCCGTCGGCCATTGTTCAAGGATCGCCGAGTGCGCGAAGCCATTGCCATGGCCTTCGACTTTGAATGGAGCAATTCCGCGCTCTATTTCGATTCCTACAAACGACCGTCTAGCTATTTTCAAGGGACGGATGATCTGATGGCCACGGGCATTCCCGAAGGGCGAGAGTTGGCTCTGTTAGAGGAATACCGGGATGATCTTCCTTCTGAGCTTTTCGAGAAGCCATTCGCGCTACCCGTTACTGATGGATCGGGGCGCCCAGATCGCCGCGCGCTGCGCCGGGCGAAAAAACTGTTGGCCGATGCGGGATGGTCGGTAAAGAGCGGCAAGCTGGTGAATGCAGAGGGCGAGCCTTTCGAGTTTGAATTCCTGATTGGGGCCAAGGTGCAGGAGCGGACAATCGCACCTTTCATCAAGAATATCGAGCGTTTGGGCATAGCGGCGTCCATCCGGTTGGTTGATTCATCGCAATATGTTAGCCGAGTCCGTGCGTTTGATTTTGACATGATTTCGACCGGTGTTGCCAATTCTGCATCGCCAGGCAATGAACAGCGCGACTACTGGGGTAGCGATGCCGCTGAGAAGACTGGCGGTCGCAACACAAGTGGCGTCGCTGATCCGATTGTGGATGCATTGATTGAGAAGATCGTCTTTGCCGATGATCGCGAGGAACTCGCTGCCGCAACCCGTGCCCTCGACCGTGTCTTGCTCTGGGGGCATTATAATATCCTACAAATTTACCGGCCTTTTGAACGCATCGCGTGGTGGAAGGATAAGGTGATACACCCCGACCCTCTACCCTCTCATGCGGTCGGCTTCCCTAGTGTCTGGTGGGATCCGGAGGCTGAAGGATGAGGCGGTTTTTAGCAGTTGCGCTTGCCATGGGAATGGCGTTGGCGGGCGTGCAGGTCCGTGCCGATGCCGTACAGACGGGGCATGGGCTGTCGGCTTTTGGTGATCTGAAATACGCGCCTGATTTCGAGCATTTTGACTATGTGAACCCTGACGCACCCAAGGGCGGTTCGCTCACGACCGTCAGTACGGCGGCGACAGGCACATTCGACAGTCTCAATGGCTACATTACCAAGGGCGATTCGGCGGCGGGGGTTTCTGGCGACGAGAACTTGATTTTCGATAGCTTGATGACCGGAGCCGCCGATGAGCCGGATGCCGTCTACGGGCTGGTGGCCAAACATGCCGAGTTTATTCCCGGTAAGTGGGTAACGTTTCAGATGCGCGAGGAAGCGACTTTCTCGGACGGGTCGCCCGTTACGGCGGAGGATGTGAAAGCAACTTTCGACCTACTGAAAACCAAGGCCCATCCGGGTCTGCGCCTTGCTCTGCGCGATGTCGAAAGCGCGGAAGTTCTTAGCCCGCATCGCGTAAAATACACCTTTAAGGAAGGTGCGCCCGCGCGCCTGCTGCCGATGTTGGTGGCTAGTCTGCCGATCTTCTCAAAAGCATATTATGAGGAACATGATTTCGAGGATAGCTCGCTCGATCCGCCCCTTGGCTCCGGTCCCTATGTGGTTGGTAAAATCGTTCGTGACCGCTTTGTCACCTATGAGCGACGTAAGGATTATTGGGCCAAAGACCTGCCCGTAAATCGGGGTCGTTGGAACTTCGACACCATTCGCTTTGAGTATTTCAAGGATCACGGCCCCGCGCTGGAGGCGTTGATGGCTGGGGAACTCGATCTGCGTGAGGAGTTTTCATCGAAATTTTGGGCTACGCAATACGATACCCCCGCCGTAAAGGATGGCCGCGTTATCCGCGATGTGATCGCAGACGGTCGCCCCGCTGGAACGCAGGGTTACTGGATTAATACCCGCCGCGAGAAATTCAGTGACCCGCGTGTGCGCGAGGCTATTGCACTGGCCTTTGATTTTGAGTGGTCGAATAAGGCGCTGTTCTACGGTCTCTATAACCGTACTAACAGTTTCTTTGAAAATGCGCCTTTCGAGGCATCCGGTGAGCCGAGTAAAGCGGAATTTGACCTGCTCGAGCCCTATGGCGATAAAGTGCCCCAAACCGTGTTTGGTGATGCCTACGAGCCGCCCGTCACCGATGGTTCAGGCCGCGCGCGCCGCAATATTCGCCGGGCGCAGGGTTTGCTGGACGATGCAGGCTGGAAACTGGTCAAGGGTAAGCGCGTCAATGCAGAGGGTGAGCCGCTGGAGGTCGAATTTCTGGATGATTCCGCCAGTTTCGCGCGGATCACGAACCCCTATATCCAGAACCTTAAGCGCCTCGGCATCGACGCAACGCTTCGTCAAGTAGACCGTCCACAATACCAGCGGCGCGTCAAAGCCTTCGACTACGATATCATTGTCTCGCGCCTTGTTTTCTCCATGACCCCCGGCCCGACGCTCTACACTTATTTTAGCAGTACGGCAGCGGATGATCCGGGTAGTTTCAACCTCGCCGGGATCAAGGATGAGGTAATCGACGCCCTGCTTGAAAAAGCGCAAGAGGCGGAGAATCGCGACGATCTCTATACCACTTTGCGCGCCATCGACCGTATCTTGCGCGACCGCCATTACTGGGTGCCGCAATGGTCGAAAGCCAGTCATACACTGGCCTATTGGGATCGCTTCGGAATGCCCGAAACCAAGCCGATGCTGTCGCGCGGTGTCCTTGATACGTGGTGGATTGACCCTGCCAAAGCAAAGGTCGATTGACGCATGGCCGCCTATATCCTTCGCCGTTTGCTGCTCATTATCCCCACATTGCTGGGGATCATGTTCCTGAATTTTACGATCATTCAGTTCGCCCCCGGCGGGCCAGTTGAACAGCAGATCGCAGAACTGACGGGCATTGGCAGCAATGCGACCGACCGCTTTACCGGCGGCGGGTCTGAAGCCTCGACAGGATCGGGTGGTGAAGGCTCCAGCTATCGCGGCGCACAAGGCTTAGACCCCGAATTCGTCGCCGAACTCGAAGCGCAATTTGGGTTTGTGGAGTTGATCTGCGAGCCGGGCTATGATGGCCCGCGCCGTGTCTCCGCCGATGAATGCCGTGTGAATGTCATCTGTGAGCCGGGTTATACGGGTGAGCAAACTGCGTCGGCGGCGGAGTGCGAAGCGGTGCGCATCCCTTGGTACAGCCGCTTTGGCAATATGGTGGTGAGCTATCTGAAATTTGATTTTGGTGAGAGCTATTTCCGCTCCATCTCCGTGATTGATTTGATCTTGGAGAAGATGCCCGTTTCGGTATCGCTCGGCCTTTGGACGACGCTGATCGCCTACATGATCTCGATCCCGATGGGGGTGCAAAAGGCGGTGCGTGATGGCTCAAGTTTCGATACATGGACCTCCGCAATCGTCATCATCGGTTATGCGATACCCGCATTCCTGTTTGCGGTAATGCTGCGCGTCTTTTTCGCTGGCGGTTCTTTCCTGCAGATATTCCCGCTTCGAGGGCTGGAATCCGAGCAATGGGCGGGCATTGCTTTTTGGGAGAAGGCCAGCCAGCTCGCATGGTGGGGCGATTATTTCTGGCATCTGATCTTACCTGTCGCGGCGATGGTGATCGGCAGTTTTGCGACAATGACGCTGTTGACCAAAAATTCCTTCCTTGATGAAATCCGCAAACAATATGTGCTGACCGCGCGGGCCAAGGGTCTTTCGGAAAATGGTGTGTTGTTCGGCCATGTCTTCCGAAACGCGATGCTGATCATTGTGGCGGGGTTCCCGGCGGCTTTCGTTGGGGTGTTCTTTACCGGTTCGTTGCTCATCGAGACAATCTTCAGTCTCGACGGGCTGGGTCTTCTGGGCTTTAACGCCATTGTGGAGCGCGATTATCCGGTGGTGTTTGGCACACTTTACATGTTCTCGCTGGTCGGTTTGCTGCTCAATCTCGTGTCGGACCTGATTTACGTCTGGATCGATCCACGTATCGATTTTGAATCGAGAGGGGGCTAGATCATGTTTACCCTCGATCCCATTCAGCGGCGGCGGTTGGAGAATTTCAAATCCAATAAGCGCGCCTTCTGGTCGCTCTGGATATTCCTTGGTCTCTTCGTCCTGTCGCTTTGCGCTGACCTGATCGCGAACGATAAGCCGCTACTCATCCGCTACAAGGGCGACTTCTACACGCCCATCTTCTCGTTCTACCCAGAGACGACCTTTGGCGGCGATTTCGAGACGGAGGCCGATTACACCGACCCCTTTATCCATGAGTTGATCCGCGAAGAAGGCGACGGCTGGATGGTTTGGCCGTTGATCCCCTACAGCTACGACACCATCGTCTACGAAGCGCAACCCTCACCATCCCCCCCCGGCGCACGCAACTGGCTTGGCACCGATGACCAAGCGCGTGACGTGACAGCACGTCTGATCCATGGGTTCCGTACATCGGTCAGCTTCGGCCTGATCCTGACCTTGCTGTCGAGCATCATTGGTATCTTTGCTGGCGCGGTGCAGGGATATTTCGGTGGCTGGACGGACCTGATCTTTCAGCGGATCATTGAGGTGTGGAGCGCGACCCCGCTGCTCTATGTCGTTCTTATTATCGCGTCGATCATCACGCCGTCTTTCTGGATGCTGCTTGGTATCCTGCTCGCGTTGTCGTGGACGGCGTTGGTCGGGGTGGTGCGTGCTGAATTCCTGCGCGCCCGCAATTTTGAATACGTTCAGGCGGCCCGCGCGCTTGGTGTCTCTAACGCAAAGATCATGTTCCGCCATCTGCTGCCCAATGCGATGGTCGCAACCGTTACGATGCTGCCCTTCGTGCTGACCGGGGCCATCTCCTCGCTAGCGATGCTTGACTTTCTCGGCTTCGGCTTACCCCCCGGTTCGGCCTCGCTGGGTGAATTGACGTTGCAGGGCCAGAATAACTTACAGGCTCCGTGGCTTGGCATCACCGGCTTCCTTGCCTTTGCGATTATGCTGTCGCTGCTCGTCTTTATCTTCGAGGGTGTCCGCGATGCCTTCGATCCCCGAAAGACATTTCGATGACCGACGATACACAACCTCTCCTCGCCATTGACGGCCTCAATATCGGCTTTCGCAGTCGTGCTGGGTTGGCACCCGCCGTGCGGGATGTCTCGCTTACGGTGGAGAAGGGCGAAACCGTCGCATTGGTCGGAGAATCCGGTTCGGGCAAATCCGTTACCGCTCTCTCAATCCTGCAACTTCTCGCCGATTCGGCGGAAGCGACCGGCTCCATCCGCTATCGGGGCCGCGAGTTGATGGGCGCGAATGCCAAGACCATGCGCGACGTGCGCGGCGACGATATCTCGATGATCTTTCAGGAACCAATGACGGCCCTGAATCCGCTCCATAATATCGAGCGGCAGATTGCCGAGAGCCTCAAGCTGCATCGCGGCATCAAGGGTGCGGCGGCGCGCATGCGTGTGATCGAGTTGATGAACAAGGTCGGTATCCGCGACCCCGAAAGTCGCCTTGGTGCCTATCCGCACCAGTTATCGGGCGGTCAGCGCCAGCGCGTAATGATCGCAATGGCCCTCGCCAACGAACCAGACCTGTTGATCGCTGATGAGCCGACGACGGCGCTCGACGTAACTGTGCAGGCCCAGATCCTCGAACTACTAGATGTATTGAAGGCCGATATGGGCATGGGGATGCTGTTCATCACCCATGATCTCGGCATCGTCCGCAAATTTGCAAATCGCACTTGCGTTATGCAAGGCGGTGAGATTGTGGAGAGTGGCCCGACGTGGAAAATCTTTGCCTCGCCGGAGCATCCTTACACCAAACGCCTACTCAGTGCCGAACCGACCGGCGTGCCTGACCCTATTCCCCAGCCAGACGCAGCCCCGGTTGTCACGGGCGAGAACGTGAAGGTTTGGTTCCCCATTCGCGAGGGTTTGCTGCGCAAGACAGTCGCCCATGTCAAAGCGGTGGACAATATCAGCGTTACCATTCGCCCCGGTGAGACGGTCGGTGTGGTCGGCGAATCTGGGTCTGGTAAGACGACACTCGGCCTTGCGCTGCTGCGTCTAATTCAATCGCAAGGCCGAATTGTCTTCATGGGCAAGGAAATCAACGGCCTGAACCAGCGCCAGTTGCGCCCATTCCGTCGTGATATGCAGGTGGTCTTCCAAGATCCCTATGGCTCGCTAAGCCCACGGATGTCTATCGCCCAGATTATTGACGAGGGTTTACGCGTCCATAAAATCGGGGCCGAAAGTGGAGATCGCCGTGCGGTGATTGGGGCGGCGCTGGAGGAAGTTGGGCTGGAAGCGGATATGATGGACCGTTATCCGCACGAATTTTCGGGAGGCCAGCGCCAGCGCATCTCAATCGCCCGCGCAATGGCGCTGAAACCTGATCTGGTGGTCCTGGATGAGCCGACCTCGGCCCTCGACATGTCGGTTCAAGTACAGATCGTCGATCTACTGCGCGACCTACAACGCCGCTACAATCTCGCATACATGTTCATCAGCCATGACCTCAAGGTCGTGCGCGCTATGGCGCATCGCGTGATTGTCATGCGTCAGGGCGTGGTGGTGGAGGAAGGCGAAGGCGATGCGGTCTTCAATAACCCACAAACCGACTACGCCCGCGCCCTGATGTCCGCCGCCTTCCGCATCGAGGCGGAAAGCGCGTAATCTTAGGGGGTTTCAGAGTACCTGCGCGATGAGATCGTTCAGTAAAGGGCTGGCGTCAAAGCATAGTAATGTCCCTATGGTGATGGCAATGCCATAGGGGCACATGATTTTTCGTATATGCGTGGATGCTAGGGCGGCGATAGGCCGATATCGTACTGTAAGACTCGGAAGGCTGCGCGCGATGAAGTGCAGCGCCACCATCGTAACGCTGAGCAGGCCGCCGACGAGTGTAATGGTTATAAGGGTCGTCAGAAAGCCGGGCCAGCCGAACCAGAGTGCAACGGCGGTCAGTAACTTCGTGTCGCCTGCGCCGAGGATTAAGTGGCCGGTTAGTTCCTTAATGAGGAAGAGGCCAAAACCGACTGCTAGAACGATGAATGCGGTGGCCACATGGACAAGCAGGTCCGACATGGGCATCTCAACAATTATGGCAGCGATGCCGAAAGAACCAATAAGAACGACGGAAAGTGCATTCGGAATTTTGAAGTGAAGGGCATCGTTTAATGCAGCGGCGATTAGGCAAAATGGGAAAAGAATTAAGGGCACGGACGCGATCATTCTCAGGCTCCTTCTGGATCGGCTCTCGAACGGAAACAGGCCGCGACGAATGTCGCGGCCTGCCAGCTGGCGATGTACACTATGCCACCGCCTGCGCCAATTATGGCGTGTTGTTGGCCGCAAGCTGACCGGAAACTTCGGTGAACGTGTTGTTCAGTTCGTCACGGACACCGCCGACTGCTGCGATAATTGCGACCGACAGGATTGCTGCGATCAGGCCGTATTCGATTGCCGTGGCACCATCTTCTTCTTTAGCGAAACGTGCGAAAACGTTGGTCATGTGTCTCTCCATTTTTTCAACCCCGCCTTGTTGGCTTGGGATGAGAAGAAACTACCCGTCACGCTTTAAGAAATTGCTGCGAAGGATGCTTAATATCCGTTTATATCATTGTTACTATGTATGTTTTTAGTATTATTCTACTTGCTGTGTTTTTACTTCGTTTACCCACTCGCCTCCGGCGTCACAACGCGGTTTGGTGGAAAGACGAGTCGTGCGATGGTCCCGAGGCCTTTTTCGCTGGTCATCTCGAACCGTGCGCGATTGGCCTCAATAAAGCCTTTTGCCAGTGGAAGACCCATGCCTGCGCCCCCGAAATCCTGATGACTGCCCACCATTTGACCAAAAGGCGTCAGCGCGATTGCCAATTCTTCGCCGGTCATCCCCTCGCCATTGTCGATCACTTCCATCTCGACCGCACCTGATGCCCGCCGCACGGCGGAGATACGGACCCAGCCGCCCGATGCGGTAAACTTCACAGCATTGCCGATGATATTCGTCAACGCCTGACGCATCGTATGTAGGTCGGCCAATACCGCTGGTAGGCTTGGCTCCAATGATAGTGTCAACTCGACATCGCGTTTCTTGGCTGCGAATTCCACCTCTCGTACGATGACTCGCGTCAGATTGCTGAGATCGATGGGGTCTGAATCGAGCGATAGCGCATTCCCTTCGATCCGGCGCATATCCAGCAAATCCTGCAACAGGCGCAGCATATAAGTGCCGCTTTCGTTGATGTCTTGGAGGTATCCGACATAATTTTCGCTTAGGATCGGCGATGGATCATCGAGCATCAATTGTGTGAAGCCCATGATCGCGTTTAGGGGCGTGCGTAGCTCATGGCTGGCGCGGGCGACGGCTTCCTTGCTCTCGAAGATGCCGGGCTTTGTCGTTCTCTCCGTCTCTTCACGCAGGGTGACGATCCGATAATGGCGATTGAAACGGTCTTTCGGGCTGATCCCGACCAACAGCTTCGCGCCATCACTTGCGCGCTGTACGGTGAAGGCATCGTTGCGGCTTTCCTCCTCGAAAACCTGCGAAAACATGGTGGCTCCGGCTTTGTCAAAGGCATCTGTCAGACGTTGCCCTTCTTCGCCGTCGCTCAGTAAGGAACGCGCCGTTTCGCTGCTCTCGATTATCCGGCCCTCGTCGTTGAGGATCGTGACGCCGACGCCGATTGCCGCCATTGCCACATCACGATCATCGGTGGCGCGTTGAACGGCGATGGCGGTGCGGCGGCCATCGGTGACATCGGTAATGGTTGCGACCCAAGCGCCCGCCCCGCGCCAGCCGCCCCGCCTGATCTGAAGCTGTACCCAGCGCGCCGCATCGTTTTGTCCTTGTACTGCCAGTTCGAGGGTCGCCATATCATCGCGCCCATCGCGAATGGTCAGTAGCGCATCCCCGATCCGCTTTTTGTCGCGGGGGAACAGCCGTCCAAGCTGCGGGGTTGCCGCATCGACCGGCACGCCCAGCAGACGCTTGGCCATATCGCTGAGATAGAGCGGTTTCAGCGCATCATCATAGACCGCCACTCCCGCTTGCACCGAGGACAGCAATGCCGCCTCCGCATCGCCCTCGATTGCCGCTGACAGTCGCCGCGCTTCCTCCCGCTCGCCGGTATCCGAAAACACCGTCAGAGCGGCCAGAGAACCAGTCACTGGGTCCAGCATCCGCCGCATCGTTACCCGGTGACGGCGCGGCCCGACGCGGGTGTTCAGCATGGTCGTATGGCTGAACGAGCCAGAAATCAGCAACGCGCGCAAGGCATCGCGCGCCGTCTTACGCGCTCCATATCGCTGCGCCAGTCCGCTTAAACCCTCTGTTCCAAAGATAAAATCGGCGGCGGTGTTTTGTACCAGCAGGCTGCCATCTTCCGCGAACAGGGCCGTCGCCTGCGGGGCCGTCTCAAAGATTTCGCGCATCCGGTCGGAGCCTTGTGCCGCGCCTGTGGCCACTGGGATCGCTTCGATTCGTAAGCCCGTGCGCCCATCTGATAGGGCAAACCGCGCGGCAGTCGCCTCGACTCGCTGCGGGCGGCCCACTGGGGTTAGCAGCAGCCGCACCCGGACCTCCGACCCCTCCGCCGTGACAGCGGCGTGTAGAAGTTGCGCAAACTGTACCGTTGCGGGATCGGCGGGGGCAAAATCGCGCTCGATCAGGTCAAGCAGGCTGCCCTCACCCCAGAAGCGAAGGGCGGCATCATTGGCCCAGACAATCCGGCGTCTGTCATGGTCCCAGACCCAAACGCTCGTTTCATCCTGCGCCGGAAGACCTCTGTTCTGTGAAGCTGCCATGCGTCGTCGTTCCAATCCGGGAAATCGAAGGTATCCGGATCGAAACTTTGCACCCGTCGTGCCACAATGATCGTGTCAGGGTTAACTCTTGGGCTTTATCTTGCGCGCGGCGGCGGCACAGTTGCGCAGTTCATCCGCGATTTCCTCTGCTTCTTCAGGTGTGAAATCCATGGGGATTTCCATCTCCCCCGCCGCAACGAAGATGCGCACGGCCCCCAGCGAGGTTGGCCCGATTTGTAAATCGGCGCTGGTATCGGATTGATCGTTGATCCCCATGGTCGGCGTCCTTGGCACTGTTTAGAGCATTTTGGATTCTGTCTTGATCGAAGAGCATCGCCATTTGCACACTCTTGGTGTGAATGGTGATCCACATGAAATCCAATATGCGGTAGATTCCCTTGATAGCCCGCGATGCCATGACAGGAAAGACCGCTTCATGCCTCAATCGCCCTCTTGCAATCCCCGCGTCGTTTTCGTAACAGAAGCGAATGTGCCGACTTAGCTCAGTTGGTTAGAGCGCTAGATTGTGGATCTAGAGGTCCCCTGTTCAATTCAGGGAGTCGGTACCACCCATCGCCCGCACATACCAAGACGCGCCGCGCAAGGCGCAACGTTGGGTCGTTTGTGTTTCGGGGCATGCTCAGGATGTGTCCGGGGCCAGTGCCATCAGCGCCAATTCCTGACAATCTGACAGCAATTCATCCACCGGATGAGTCCACCGTTCGCGATATCCTGGCGGGCGACCGGGCCGCATGGGCCGGATCGGGGGTCGCCCTGCTGCTTCGCGCTTGGCCATCATCCGGGCCAACCGCCGCGCCTGCGCCGGAATATCATCGAGCGCCGCGCGTAGGGCTTTGGCCCGCGCTATCAGCCGCGCCACATCCACCATATCGTCGGGGGATGCCTCTTGCCATTCCGGCACCGGCGCATCGAATCCATCGAAATGCCGGATATTCGGCCCATGTCCTGCTACCCGCTTTTTGATCGGCCCAATTTGCCGCCGGGGATCGAACAGCGCAAAGACCGGCTCCCGTTCTTTCTTGCCACGCGGAATGGCGGAGGAGGGCGCAGGCCCAGCCGTGCGCGGCGTAACCGATATCTCGCGCGCTGCAATCGCAATCAACCGCCGCGCTATCGCCTCGGCGGGGCGCAGTACACGCAGTAGGCTCAGGTGGACATGACGTGGCAACCGCGCCACTGCAACGCCGCCCGCAATACCGAGCGTGAGAAACACTACCGCGAGCAGTCGCAACAGATCATCCCGGTTCCGGGTCACTGCCAGCGTCCAATCTATCGGTGTGTTTGTGTGATTCATGGGGATCGAGCATATAGAACAAATTAAGAACATGCAAGTGAAGATTCCCACTTTCGATTCATCTGCGTTTCTCTACAGTCGATGCATCATCATCTGGGAGCGCACCCATGTCCCTTGAGACTCTTTATATCGCTCTAGCCAAT
>CALFVD010000110.1 GCA_937928005.1 uncultured Neomegalonema sp.
AGGTGCGCAACCTATTGTAATTCCTGATCCCTATCTCGGACGGACTCTAAAGCGAATTGCGATTATCCTGAATCATCAAGCGCCATGTTTCATGCAACTCTTGGCGCGAAACATGGCTCAGGTTTATCGCAAATGGCTATAGGCGGCGGATCACTCCGCCGCCATATTTAAAAACCCGCCTGATTGACGTTTCCAGAAGCTCGCATAGAGGCCGTCGCGTTCTAGGAGGGTGTCGTGGGTGCCGTCCTCTACGATCCGCCCCGCATCCATCACGACGATCCGATCGAGATGGGCGATGGTTGACAGGCGGTGGGCGATGGCGATGACCGTCTTGCCCTGCATCAGCTCGGCAAGTTCGTCCTGAATCTCCGCCTCCACTTCCGAATCCAGCGCAGATGTCGCCTCATCCAGCACTAGTATCGGTGCATCCTTCAGGATCGCCCGCGCGATAGCGATACGTTGCCGTTGACCACCCGACAGTTTCACCCCCCGCTCGCCCACATGGGCATCATAGCTGGTGCGGCTTGCCGGGTCAGACAGGTCGGGGATAAAATCATGGGCATGGGCGCGCTTGGCCGCTTCAATCGCGGCTTCCTTGCCAGCATCGGGTCGACCGTAGAGGATGTTGTCCAGTACCGAGCGGTGGAGCAGGGCGGTATCCTGCGTCACGACCGAGATATTCGCGCGCAAGGAATCCTGCGTGACCCCTGCGATATCTTGCCCATCAATTCTGATGCGCCCTTCCTCCACGTCGTAGAAGCGCAGCAGCAGGTTTACCAGTGATGACTTACCCGCCCCCGAACGCCCGATTAGGCCGACTCGCTCGCCGGGGCGGATGACGGTTGCGATTCCGCGCACGCCGCCAACCTCGCGCCCATACATGAAGCGCACTGCGTCAAAGACGATTTCGCCCTGCGCCACGGTCAGGGGCTTTGCATCGGGCGCATCGACCACGTCGCGGGCGCGGGCGATGGTTTCGTATCCCTCCATCGCCACGCCGATATTCTGGAATAGCTGCGTCAGCGCCCACATCACCCATGTCGTCATGGCGGAGATGCGCAGCATGACGGCGGTGCTGGCGGCCACCCCGCCCACCCCAATCTCACCGATGGACCACAACCACAGGCCCATACCGCAAACCCCGGCAATAAGCAGGGTGTTGAGGATCAGGAGGGCGACTTCCATGATCGAGAACAGCGTCATCTGGTGCTGAAAAGTTGTGTAGGTATTCTCAATCGCTTCGCGGGCATAGCTGTCCTCGCGGTCGGAATGAGCGAACAGCTTTACGGTCTGGATATTGGAATAGCTATCCACAACCCGCCCGGTCATGGCCGAGCGCGCCTCTGACATCGCGTGCGATGAGCGGCCCACGCGCGGCACGATATAGATGGCCAGCGCGACATAAGCGATCAGCCACAGCACGAAGGGCACGACCATGCGCGCATCATTTTCGGCCAGCAGCAGCAGCGCGCCAAGCGTGAAGATCGACGAATACCACAGTGCATCAATCACGTTATAGGCGGCATCGCCAACCGCCGGACCCGTTTGCACGACCTTCTGGGCAATGCGCCCCGCAAAATCATTCTGAAAGAAGCCAACCGACTGGCGCAGCACATGGCGATGGGTGCGCCAGCGCACCAGTGCGGCAACGGGGGTCAGGTAGGTCAGATTGATAACCCCGATGGCGAGAAAATCGACCAAGGGGCGCAGGAACAGCGCCACGAATGCCATGAGTATGATCTCAGGCCCATGATCCGCCCATAGGGTTTCCGGTGTCGTCTCACCGAGGATATCGACGAGCCGCTGCACATAGCGGAACATCAGCATTTCGAGCAGGGCGACGGCCCCGCCGAGGATGAGTGCGAGCGCAATAATCTTGCGCACAGGCCAAAGCATCGAGATGAAGAACCTCGTCAGCGTTGACGGAATGCTATCTTCGATATCATAGGGTTGGAAAGGATCAACGCGGCTTGCGAACCAGCGAAACATTGGAAAAACTCCATCGGCAATCAGGAAGTAAGGGCACCTGAAGGCGACGGAGGCGCTTATGCGCAGCGTCGCCGCATCAATGCCCTTTCGGGTTGAGGCGGAAAAAATTCATCTGAGTCTCGTGACAATGGTTGGTTTGAAAGGGTGTAATGCTTTCGATTGCCACGTTCAATCGCTCTGTTTGATGCAAATTTACAACATATGTTGCTCTTGTGTCGTATAATTATATCACAGCTCTTGCGAATCTATCCTGATTCGCCACATGTCCGCGCCACGGCGAATAACCGCCTGAGCCTCATGGAAAGGAGGTCCGTATGAAAATATGTCTCCGTCCCCATGCGCCCTCTGGGTTTGCATGTCGCGAGGCCAGTGTCGGCAATTGCCGCTGGAACGATGGTTTTAAATCCATCGTGATGTAGCTCATCGGTAGAGCATCAGACTTATAATCTGACGGAAGCGGGTTCGATCCCCGTCATCACTCCACTGGTACTGGCGAAAGCCTTTCAGGTTCGATTCCTGATCACAGCCTGTAACGCTGTTCACAATAAGCGGTTTCCGGTGTCGGGCCGGTCCCTGTCCATGCGTAGTATTCTTCGGGATGGTGCGTGCGGTACGGGGACCACGGGTTCGCCTCCGGCGCGGCGATGACGATGGAGGCGTCGGTGAGTCGCATGGATAGGCATGGCTTCGGTCTTGCCTCGATATGCCGCCCGCTGCCCCCGATATCCGCTCGCGGCGCGTCCGAGATGGCCCGGCACAGTCCGGCATCGGGGATCGTATCTTTATCCGTTTTTCCCTTTTTCCACCCTCAACACACAGGAGAGGCAAATGACTACGATCCGTAATTTCGCCGACGCTCTCCTGGGCGTCGAACGTATCATCGTCCATGAAGGCATGCGCGCGCTCGTCTCGCTTGATGGCCGCTACGAAGGGCTATACAGCCCCGGCGAGCACGCCTTCACGGCTCGCAACAAGCAGCTTATGCAGCAGCAGTTCGACATCACGAGCGGCAACGCCACCGATACCGGCCTCGTGACGCTGATGCGCGAGCGTCCCGACCTTGCGGATGGGCATCTGATGGAGGTGCGCACCGGGCCGGGCGAGGCGGCGGCGGTCTTCCGTGATGGGGTGCTGTTCGGGTTGATGAAGCCCGATGCACGCTCAATGCTGTGGGTTGAGGCTGGTCCGTGGACGGTCGAGCGGTTCGACGTGACCGAAGACCTGCGCGTGCCGGAAGTGCTGGCCAAGCGGATCATCAAGCCGCGCCTGACCGACCCTATCAAGCGTGTCGAGGTTGGCCGCGAGCAGGTCGGCGTCCTCTTCGTGGATGGCGTCCAGACGGATACGCTCGCCCCCGGCGCGCATGTCTTCTGGTCTGTTGGCCCGAAGGTCGAGGCGACGCTGATCGACACCCGCCGTACCGCGATGGAGGTCGTGGGGCAGGAGTTGTTGACCAAGGATCGCGTGACGATCCGCGTGAACCTGTCGGTCGTCTACCGCGTTACCGACCCGGTGGCGGCGGTAACGTGCGCGCGCGACTTCGCCGAGACTCTGTACCGTGAGGCGCAGTTCGCGCTGCGCCGGACGCTGGGCACGATGACCCTCGACCGTATCCTCGCGGAGAAGGTCGATATCGACCCGGCACCCGTGCGCGACGTGATGGCGCCACTTGGCATCGAGGTGAGCGAGCTGGCCATGAAAGACGTGATCCTCCCCGGCGACATGCGCGCGATCCTCAATCAGGTGGTCGCCGCCGAGAAGGAAGCGGAGGCCAACGTCATCCGGCGCCGCGAGGAGACGAACGCAACCCGTTCGCTTCTGAACACGGCGAAGGTGATGGCCGAAAACCCGGTGATGCTACGGCTGAAAGAGCTGGAGGCATTGCAGGAACTCGCTGGCAAGGTCGAACGCCTGACGGTCCATAACGGCACCGAAGGCTTGATGAACGACCTCGTGCGCCTGCGCGATTGAAGATGGCCCGCTCCCGCAAATGGGGGCGGGTGCAGTCCACCATTTAACTAAAGAGGAGGAAACCATGAGAACGATACATTGGCACACGAAAGACATCGCGACCGTCGAGGGTTTTCTCTCGACTACCGAATGCGCTGACTGGATTGCGCTGAGTGAGGCGGATGGCTATCAACCCGCGACCATCAACGGTGTGCGTGGTGCAGTGATGCTGCAAGACGTGCGCAACAATGATCGCGTGATCCGTGATGATGGGGCGGCTGCAATGGCACTTTTCGAGCGTTTGCATATGCTTCTGCCGGAAACGGTCGGTGCGGGGTATGCGCCGGTTGGGCTGAACGAGCGCATACGACTCTACCGCTATGACCCCGGACAGAAGTTCGATTGGCATCGCGACGGGTACTACGATGCGGGGAACGGGCAACGCAGTGTGCTGACCTTCATGGTCTACCTGAACGAGGGTTTCGAGGGCGGGGGTACGTCGTTTTCAGGTGATGGTTTCACCGCGCCGCACCCCGACGACCGCTGCATCGTGCCGAAAGCAGGGATGGCGTTGCTGTTCAGGCACCCGTTGGTGCATCGCGGTGATACTGTGATTTCCGGGCGCAAATACGTGTTGCGTTCGGACGTGATGTGCGTGAATCGGGGGTGATTACGCAGCCCCGGATCGGGTCCTACTACATGCACACATCTGGTTTTGTATTGAAACCGGGGTTTCATTCTGATTCTCCTTGTGCCTGTCTTTATATGGATGGAGTGAGCGATGTCGGTGATCGGGCTGGGGCGGTTTGGGGAC
>CALFVD010000111.1 GCA_937928005.1 uncultured Neomegalonema sp.
AGCTCGTTGCATCAGGCGTAAAGTGGCGGAATTTTACTCCGCGACGGTCAGAATATCTGACCGCTTCCGTGGACCAGTTTGTCTCCGGGATTCACAGCCACGCTCGTTTTGTTCTTATATATCGTGGGACACCCAATCCACCAACATATTGAATTTAAATAAATATTCTGAACGCGAGAAAAGTTTGGTAGGCCCGGAGGAACTTGCTGTTACATTACAAATCAATTACTTATCTTGCCACATGTGGGCAATGAAGTTCATATATGTCAATGCATTAGAATTGAGGGTGCCACATGAATTACAAGAAGTATTGTTGGGCTGAGCACTGATGCCGAACCGCTCGACAACGACAGGATGTAGCGCGCCAGAAAGGGCGGCGGCCACGACGCGTTCGTGCAGATCGACAGAAAAGGCTTTCGACATGCATGCCAGCCTTCCTTCCGGCAAACATCATGAATCAGAATACGCTCTCCCTGTGAATCCCCTGCTACTCAGCAAGATGCTGACGTTCTAGCGTCGCTCAACGAAGACAGTCGCACCATCACGTTTATAGCTTGCGAAAGTTCGCCGATTGACGACCATAATATCCGGCTGTTCGGCTCCCACGCCGCCTGAAGAGGCCGCGACGACGCCGCTGATTTCCGAGGACGGAATGCCGAAGGTCAGGGCGACTTCCTTTGGGTCGAGAGATGGGTCGGCCTTTCGGATCAGGGCGCGCTTGAAGGCGCCGAGGCTAACTGGGCCACCGCGACAGACATAGATGCTGCGCTCGATCGAGATTTCGGCCTTGCTACATGCGGCATCGGTGAATTGGTCATCCGCTGGGGCGGTGGCACATCCAACGAGCATACTGGCCAGCAGTCCTGAGATCATCAGCTTCTTCATGTCGGCATCTCCTGATATCGGTTCATTCTAAGCGACCTGATTTGGATTAAGGTTTGGTTAACCGCGTTTTTCTGCACTTAGAATTTTCCGATTGCATTGATGAAGATGCCTTGATCGTCATATGTGAGATCGGTGAGATCATCGGAGAAGTCTGCGAAGTTATATCCGATGCCGAGCTTGAAGTTCTCACCGAAGTGGCGATAGACGGCTGCGAACGCGCCATATCGGGTGCTTTTGGCTTCGGGGAGGTGCAGCACGCGGCCTTCGAGGACGGCATCCCAGTTCTTCACGACATGCAGGTCGAAGCGTATGACGCCGAGATGGGCGGTACTTTTAGTGAAGTCATCCCCGGTGCGCGATTCCGAGATTTCGCCATAGCGAAAGCCGTATTTGCCGCCTACAGACAAGATCTCGTTGATGTCATAGGTGCCGTCGAGCGAGACGATATGGCTGCGCTGTTTCGGGCCACGGGTCTCGCCAGCGGCGTTCTCCTGTTCGGGTCCGGGCAAATCGTAGAGGAAGGTATAGCGGGCCAGACCGTTGAAGCGGTCGTTCTCGACCGGGCGATAGGCAAGGCCGATGCTGCCCTCGACATAATCCCCATCGAGCACGGCGCTCTCGTCGGAATTGCTGATCACCGCATCGAAGTGGGTGATCGCGCGCCAGTTGGCGTTGTAGTCCGCGCCGGCATTGGCGCTGAGGAGATAGGTCTCGCGATCCTGCCGGTTGCCGTCCTGGCTGTCCTCGAAGCGGGCTTCTCCGCGTAGGCCAAAGCGCATTCCGACCTCGGAATAATCCACGCCAGCCGAGATCGCCGTGCGGTCGAAGTCGCCGCCCTGATCATCCTCGAACTGTCCGTTCTCGACGGAGCCATGCATCTTCCAGCGATCATCGGGGGTGTAGGTGGCGCCGTAGGTATGGGCCAGCGATTGACGGTGGCCGATCAGGTCGAAGTTCTCTTCGCCATAGACAGACCATTGATCGCTGATCTGGCGGGTCACGCCAAAGACGATGGAGCCTGTATCGCGGCCAAAGGGGTCATAGCCGTCGAGATCACCATCGGTGCGGTCGGCATCGAGGCGATAGCCGAAGTAATAGCGCTGATCGACGGTGGGTTCGTAGCTGATGCCCGCAAGCGCCCCGAAGCCGAGCGATCCGAAGGAGGCTTCGCCGGTCAGGGCGAGGCGGTCGGTCACATCCACTTCGGCCCCTAGGCCAAGGCGATGGTTGCTCTTGCGCATCCCGGACTTCTCGGCAGTCACCTGTCCGAAGCCATAGAGTTTATAGCCGGGTTGCTCATAGGTCAGACGCCCGCCGATATCCGTGCGGCTGCCATTTTCATCGCCGCCACTGGCAAGGTCACGGTCAGAATGGGTGATGCCCGCTCCAATGCTCCAACGCTCGGTCAGGCGAAGCTCTGCCTGCGCGGTGGCCTCGCGTTCGTCGCCGCTGGTCTCGCGGTCGATATCATCGTAGCGGATCGTGACGCTGCTGCGCGGCGTTGGCTCGAACTCGGCAAAGCTGCCCATGATGCGGGTGTCTTCGGTGGTAATCCGGTCGAGGGAGGTAAATCCCGCCTCACGGTTCTCATATTGCAGCCCGATGCGTCCAGGGAGGCTCGTATCGGTCACGTCTTGCAGATCGAGAACGCCCTTGGCGCGCAGGCCATAGGCGCGTTCTCCCTCGCGCCCGGTGCCGGTATTATCCACGAAGCGGAACCCGCCATCGACCGAGGAGGTATTGCCAAAGCCCGGCCCCTTGGAGGCCGCGACCTCGGCCTCGACAAAGGATCGCTCGGTCAGGCGCAGGGTCGCATCGGCCTCCACGAGGCTTTGATCCTTGCCGCTGACATCGTCGATATAGGCGCTGCCGCCGAGGCGGATGTTATCGGTTAGCCATGCCTGTGTGCGGGTGCCGTAGCTATAGGTATCGAAGTCGCCGGTGGCGGGGCTGTATTCGTACTGGGCCAGCAGGAAGACGGGATCGCCGCCGATCTGACCATCACGCACGATCTCGCCCGCCGCCGCGTTAGAACCAAGCGGACGGCGCAGGATGATGACACCTTGAATGTAGTCGATGGTGTAATCTTCTTCGGGCCGCAGTACGCGGCGGGATTTGGACAGGCCCGTCACCCGGTCGCGGATATCGAGGGTGATCTGCTCGGAGCCGATGGTGATATCCTGACGGCGCAGGAAGTAGGACGAGCCACCCGTGCCACGGAATTCGTCGCGCTGGGGCAAGGTGCCCGGTTCGGCGGCAAAGCCATTTACGACGACCCGGCGTTCGCCGAAGCTGGTCGCATCTTCCGAGCGGTACAGGACATTCGCGCCGTAGAGGCCCCGCTCGTGTCGGGCAAATTCCGATCCGGTGATCCGGGTCTTGAAGTTCCCCCACATCACGTGGCTGTCGTCGCGCTCTAGCCGAAGGTAGAATTTACCGCGCGTCGGGGCATCGTCATAGGTGGTCGAATCGTCGCCATAGACGGGGTAGTAATCATCCGGGTCGAGACGGCGGAGCAGGCGCCGAGGGTCTTTCTCGTCGAGGTTACGGAACAGATCCTCGATTTCGTCATCGCCGGTATCGACGGCCCCGGTCATCAGGTACTTACCCTTGATCTTGCCCTTGACGTAGAAGGCGGCGCGGCCTCGTGTGTAGAACCGGTTGCGGTCATCCTCGTCCAGCGCCTCGATCCGGTCCTCATGGCGGAAGTTGCGCCCCACGGCCAGATCGGCGAGGCCGACATAGAACCATTCATCCTCTGGGATGTAGACATCGCGCGAGAATTCCAGACCCTGACCCTGTGCGTTCAGAACGGCCACGTCGATCTTCCGCACACCGGGCAGGATGATCTGCTGGGCCACGAAGTCTCGATCGGCGGCGATGGGGATGGGCCGGCCGAAGGCGGTGACGGTATGCCCTTCGGGGATATGATGACCGAAGACCGTGACCGCGCCGCCATAGATCGGAATGTTCCGCACGGCGGTACGGTCCTCGGCATAGCCGGGCACGGGCGAGGCAAAGGCGCTTTCGGCATCGCCATCGCCCCGACCATCACGATCCGTATAGACGCCCTCCGGCTCGCGGCTGATCTTCAGCGGCAAGGGCACGGTTTCGTCATAGCGACCGGCGGTGTCGTAGACGCGCAGGCTATAGGCCAAGACCTCGCCGAAGGCACCATTATCGATGCGGGTGCCCCTATCGTCGGGCGCGCGCCAAAAGGCAGAGCCATCGGCGGCCATCGAGACGATATCGACCACCTCGCGATCAGTGTTGAGGATACGCACCTCAGCCCGCGCGATCCATGCGGGGTAGTTCCAGTTGCCATAGAATTCCACGGTCTGGCCGGGGGCAACCGTCCGCTCGACAGGCTTGGTCGAGACGTTCAGGATCGGCTGGACGTTCAATCCATCGAACTTGACCTGAATGTCGACCGCTTCGAGACGCAAATCTTCGGTGCGCTGGCGATCTTCGATCCCTGGCGGCAAGGGCACAACCGAGGCAGGCGCTCCGGCCACCGCAACAGGCTGACCATCCACGGAGATGCGGAACGGGATCACGCCTTCTTGTACGGTGCGCTCTGCCGCTTCGGTATTGGCACCGAGTGCAGAATAACGATCCACCGCCGCGTTGTCATACGATGCGCCGCGCAGCACGACCTCGCAATCCTCGCTGGTCCGGTCACAGAACTCGTGGTTGTCGGCATAGGCCTGCGGAACCGCAAACACCAAACCGGCGACGGTCGTGGCGAGCAGGGCCGCGCGACGCGCGGACTTTTGCTTGGGATAATCTTTAAGCATGACGCGCATGGGATCGATCCCTCGTTCGGTCTTTATGGGGCGGGGCGATAGGCGGGGTGTGATGAGCGATCTCATTGTCCGCTCACCATGCGCTGTTCGATTTCCAGCCTGTATCGACCGTCCCGCTCCTTCCAGCGATCCGCTATCAGTCTGGAGACGGCCCGCATCCGCTCATCTGCGAGCAAGCGGTCCTCACCCGTCAGCTGATACGTCAGACGAAGAACCGAAGGCTCCGCGCCCAGGAGCGTGACCACCTGGTCGACGCCCTGCGCCCATTGCGGATCGAGGGCCGTACCATTGGCATCGAAGGCCGCGTTGGTCAGATCGAGCCGGATGACCCGGCTGATCGAAGCACCGAAGTTCAGCTTGGTGATCTTACCCCGGGTCAGGCGGACCACACGCGGGTTCTCCGTCGTGATCCGGTAGCCGCTCGGCAGAGTGCGATCATCGAGTTTCAGAAGGAAATTCGAGCCACTATCGGCATTCGGGATCATGGCGCAGCTGACGTGGTAGCGGCCATAGGCATCGGTGGTGATGAGCACACCCCGCGCCGTGGCGAGACGCACGCCCGGAAGACCGGGTTCGTCTTCATCCTGATAGCCGTTGCGGTTCTTGTCGTTGAAGACCTTACCGATCACCTCGCCGCAATCGAAGACGGGCTCGGGAACGAACTCGACGATGGCTCTCGCAACGTTGGAGACAGTGGTCCCGGTCGCACGATCCGCCACGAAGGCTTGGTTGATGAACGTCTCCGCGCCCAGCGTCGCCGCTCCCGCCCGCGCCACGAGGGTCAGCGTGACGGTCTCGTCGGGTGCGAGGGCCCGGTCTTCCCAGACCAGATCGCGGCCAGAGATGAGCGGCTCATCGGCCACGCCCTGATAGGTCGCCGTTCCCGGCACATAGCCGAAGCCCGGAGGCAGGCGGTCCACGATATCCAACCCACTGCGCAGACGTCGCGCCGGGTTGCGGACCGTCACGGTGTAGCGCATTGCTTCACCGATCTTGATCGTTGAGCGATCTGCCGCCTTCGTGACTACTAGCGGCTGGAATGCGGGAGCAGCTTCGAAGACTGCCGAGACCGATGCGGCGTTCCACTCGATCGGGTTGCCCGTCAATGGCGACGCACCACCGGCCTGCACCGTGTTCTCGTAGGTGCCGCCCGTGGTCGAGAGGACATCGACGGTCAGATCAAGGGTCACGGCCTGACCCGGAGCAAGGTCGCCGCCCGTGGTCAGCAGGTCGGTCCGGGCCACCCCGTCGAACGTGGTATCCGTCGTCGCGCCGAAGCCAGTCGGTGCTGTGACGGTCGCGGTCGAGACGGGGGTGACGATCGCTCCGGTGAAGGCCGTTGCGAGATCATCCACCAGCCGGACATTCCTTACAAGCGTTGCGCTCGAATTGGTCGCGCTGATACGATACATGATCCGCGAGGAACCGTCATCCTGCAGGACAGGAGAAGCGATGACTTCCTTGCTCGCCGTCACGGCGGGAACACCGCAATGCATCAGGGGCAGGTTGTTGTTGAATACTGACGGATCGCCTGCCTCGATATCGAAGTCGAGGTAGAACGGTCCGTTCGCACCCGCACTGAAGTCCGCAAGGGTGCGCGTGTTCCCGAATTCACCCGAGCCGATGACAGCAGGACGTGCAGGGAGGAGGCTCGTCACATCGAGTGGGGTACTTGATGGCAGACGGGTCGTGCTAACCGCGCCGCTGGCTGGATAGGTTGGCACAAGGCGATAGGTGCCTGTCCGATTTACGTGAAACTGGAAGTACCCGTCGGAGCCATCGCGGACAACCGTGATGTTGTTGCTTGTGCCGACACCATTCTGGATTCCGCCCGTTGCAAGGTTGATGACCGAGATCGAGCCACCCGATAGGATCGAACCGTCTTCTTCGCAGAAGAAATAGCCGGTCGGATCGTAGTCGCTGCTGTCTACAGTTCCATCGCCATCGCGGTCTGCACTGCTCGATTCCAGTTCGTCAGGCGATCCGTCACCGTCGGTATCGATGATGACCACCGGGGTCGGATTGTCGTCGGTCGGATCGTTCGGTGTCTCGACAGGGAAGTCAGATTCGACTACCTCCGTCAACTCAACCGCCATGCCATACGCCGTGTTTGGCGATCCGGGATACCCGTCTGTGAAGTCGAGACGCACGGCAATATCCACCGTCCCGGTCGTGCCGACGGCAAGGATACCGTTGCCGCCGAGAGCATCGAGGAACGTTGCGCCGTCATACGCTGCGTTGACGCCGTTATCGACACCGAAGCCCGATGCGGTGACGACGGGCGTCCCGATGATCGTGGCTGGAGCCATGGCACTGGCGATATCGTCTTGGAGCTGGACGCCTGTGAGGGTGACATCGCCCCTGTTCTCCATGGTGATGCGGAAGGTGATGTCGGACACCATCGGGAAGACACGCGTCTGGTCCACGACGATCTTTTGCACTTCGAGAAGAGGCATCTGTTCCACTGGCGTCGTGACATCGTCAATGACCGGTTCGGTGATCATGTTGGAGGTGGCCGAGGCGGTATTGACGATCTCGCCCGCATCTACATCCGTCTGCGAGACGTCATAGATGCCGGTCAGCACGCAGGTCTCACCTGGCAGAACCATGGCGCATATCTGCGTATCTGGCGTCAGCTTCACGTCGGTGACTGTGACATCCTCTTCGATGCCCCATCCAGAGTTGGTAGCTGTAACCGTGTAGGTCAGCGTATCGCCCAGCGTCACACTGTCCGAGCCGTCCTCGTCCGCATTGAGCGGATCGGATTTAACCAGCCTGAGTTCGCTCTCGTTGCCGACAGGCGTCGTGACCGTCGCCTCGACCGCTTCAGGGATATTGTTGGAGGTGACCGAGGCGGTATTGACGATCTCGCCTTTCTGAACCTGCTGTATCGCGATCGTCAGTGCGCCGGTCAGCACGCAGTCCTCGCCCGGCAAAACCTGAGCACATACCTGCGTATTTGGTGTCAGTAGCGCATCGGTGACAGTGACATCCTCTTCGATGCCCCAGCCCGAGTTCGTCGCTGTGATCGTGTAGGTCAGCGTGTCGCCCAGCGTGATAGTGCCCGAGCCGTCCTCATCCATATTCACAGGATCGGATTTGACCAGCGTGAGCGCGCTCTCGTTGCCGACAGGCGTCGTAACCGTCGCCTTGATCGGTTCAGGGATATCGTTGGAGATGACCGAGGCCGTGTTAACGATCTCGCCCGCCTGAACCTGAGGGATCGCGACAATCAGTGTCCCGGTCAGGGCACAGGTCTCACCTGGTGCAAGGATTGCACAAATCTGGCTCGATGGCGTGAGAAGCGCATCGGTGACAATCGTATCCGTCTGGGTCACGTTGCCGGCGTTCCGCGCGGTGATCGTATAGGACAACGTGTCACCAATGGTGATGTTGCCGGTACCGTCCTCGTCCGCGTTCACTGGATCGGATTTAACCAGCGTCAATGCCGGAGCCGCAGCAATCGGCGTGGTTACATTCGACCGAACCGGCTCGGGGATGTCGTCGGAGACGACCGACGCAATGTTAACGATCTGCCCCGCATCCACATCCGCTTGCACGACGGAGTAGATACCAGTCAACACACAGGTCGCGCCCGGTGTAACAGTTGCACAGGATTTGATGGATGGCGTCAGCATCGAATCGACCACCGTCATGCCAGTCTGCGTCGTGACGCCCGCATTGGTCGCCGTGACCGTATAGGTCAACGTATCGCCCGGTGTGATTGTGCCGCTGGAGTCCTCATCCGCGTTGACCGGATCGGATTTGGCTAGGCGCAAGTCACCAGTCTGCTCTACCGAGGTATTCACACTGTCACGCACAGGTTCCGGCACGCTATCGGAGGATGCAGACGCGGTATTGACGATCTCGCCTGCATCCACATCCGCCTGAACGATAACATAGCTGCCGGTCAGCACACAGGTCGCTCCCGGGGCAACGGACGCACAGGTCTCGATCGATGGTGAGAGCATCGCGTCGATCACGGTGAGATTCGTCTGGGTCGTTGTGCCGGTATTGGTCGCGGTAACAGTATAGCTCAACGTATCGCCGAGGGAGACACGGAGATCCCCATCTTCATCCGCATTGACCGGGTTGGCTTTGTTCAATGAAAGTGCTGGCGCGGGTTCGACCGGAATGCTGTTGCTGTCATCGACGGTGGGCAGGGTGCCGCTGGGATCGGTGCCTGTGGCTTTTGCGGTGTTGTCTACCGAGCCCGCATCGACCTCGGCCTGGGTGACGGTATGGTCGCAGGTGTAGATCC
>CALFVD010000112.1 GCA_937928005.1 uncultured Neomegalonema sp.
CGATCATGGCGTACTCCATGTCCGGTTCGCCCGAGACCGCTTCGAATATCTTCTCGAACACGCCCTTCTGTGACCAGTCGTTGAAGCGTCGAAAGACGGTATTCCACTCGCCCAGTTCTTTCGGCAGATCGCGCCACGGGCTGTTGGTACGCGCCTTCCAAAGAACCGCTTCGAGAAAACGGCGATTGTCCATGCCGCTTCGACCGGGATCACCCACTTTGCCAAGGCAATGAGGCTCCATCAATGACCATTGAGCGTCCGTCAGTATCGTCCGAACCATTCCATTCCTCCAGTTTTGGAGGGGGAATCACAACCAGAGCAATAATGGAATCCTATATCTCAACAGACCCTAAAGCGAATTGCGATTATCCTGAACTATCAAGCGCCATATTTTGCGCGGCTCTTGGCGCAAAATATGGCTCAGGTTTATCGCAAATGGCTCTAGGTTAGATCGATCCTGCTCGCCCTCAATGTTCTTTAAGTTGCGTTGATGTATCCCCATATCTTGCCTGAATAGGGAGACATAACCATGCGCCGCGATCCAAAGGTCATCATCGTCGATACTCGCAATGCATCCGATTACGAGCGCGAGCGTATTCGCGAGATTGCCGAGTGGAAGGGGCGCGCGCCCGGTACTGTGGCCAAATGGATGGGTCGTTTTGCTGGTCCGGTTGACCGCGCCGTCCGTTCCGCCCTGAGCGAGGAAACGGTTGAGAATGCCCTCGCCGAGGCCAACCGCATTGCCGGAAAATCGCTTGCGGAGCGCGTCGATGCGGTTCCCTCCACCCTCGAAGTTGCCGACCTTCGCGCGCAGGAAAGCCGCAAATGGGCCATTGGCTATGCTGCGGCTGGCGGGGCCAGCGCCGGGGCCACGGGTATCATCGGGCTGGCTGTCGATATTCCTTTCACCATTACCATGTCCCTGCGCGCCATTCGCCGGATTGGGGCCGATTACGGCTATCGCGACGCTGAAGAGGCGGATTTTGCCCTACACGCCCTCGCCGTTGCCGCCGCCAACAGCCTGCATGAGAAAGAACACGCGATAGCGATTATCGAAAAGGAAGCGGAAGAGAGCGGCTCGAATGCCGCCGCTTCGCGCGGTGCCATGGCCAAGGAGGGCGCCATCCTCGCCACCCGTAGCCTCGCCGCTGCCCTCGCCAAAAACCTTGTCGGTCGCAAGGCTGCACAGGCGATCCCGGTCGTTGGCGCTGCCATTGGTGCCGCCGCCTCCGCATCTTTCCTCGATGATGTCTGCACCACCGCGCGCCATCTCTATCAGGAACGTTACCTGCGTGACCGCGCTATCCTCGATAATGCCATAGGCTAAGGTGATACGTGTCAGGTTAAGCCCAACTCGATCACGCGCATCCCCGGACAGCGCATACTGGTTTAGAAGGCACCGGCGCGTTGGCTAAAGCGAATTGCGATTATCCTGAAACACCAAGCGCCATACTTTGCGCGGCTCTTGGCGTGAAATATGGCTCAGATTTATCGCAAATGGCTATAAGGGTGCGGTTTATTCTCCGCGCACCGTATGAAATTCCGATTACCCTATTTTATCCCCCTCTTTGTTCTTATTTGTTCTTGCAAAGAAGAGAACATTGTGGCTACATGGTTGTCAATGGATGAATCATTGCCCCCATGCGATCCGCGTGGAATAAGGAGTTCGTTATGAGCGAAGCAGCCCTACGGCTTGTCGAGAAAGACGGAATGGACAAAGAAAAAGCCTTGGAATCCGCGCTATCGCAAATCGAGCGCGCGTTCGGCAAAGGATCGATTATGAAGCTGGGCCAACAAGGCGCAGCCATCGATATCGAGGCGGTTTCGACCGGCTCCATCGGTCTAGACATCGCCTTGGGGATCGGCGGTTTACCCAAGGGTCGGATTATCGAAATCTACGGCCCTGAAAGCTCTGGTAAGACCACGCTCGCGCTACATGTAATCGCGGAAGCCCAGAAAAATGGTGGTATCTGCGCCTTTGTTGATGCGGAGCATGCCCTTGATCCCGGCTATGCCCGAAAGCTGGGTGTTGATCTGGATGAATTGCTCATCTCGCAGCCCGATGCGGGTGAGCAGGCGTTGGAAATCACCGATACGCTGGTTCGATCCGGGGCAATCTCTGTCGTGGTGGTCGACTCGGTCGCGGCTCTGACGCCAAAAGCCGAGCTGGAAGGCGATATGGGCGATCATCAGGTCGGTGCGCAGGCGCGTTTGATGAGCCAGGCGATGCGCAAGCTAACTGGCTCGATCAGCCGTTCCAAATGCATGGTCATCTTCATCAATCAGATCCGCATGAAAATCGGTGTGATGTTTGGTAGCCCGGAGACGACCTCCGGCGGTAATGCCCTAAAATTCTACTCGTCCGTTCGTCTCGATATTCGCCGGATTGGCGCGATCAAGGACCGCGACGAGGTGGTTGGCAACCAGACCCGCGTCAAGGTCATCAAGAACAAGGTTGCGCCGCCTTTCCGGCAGGTCGAATTCGATATCATGTACGGCAAAGGTATCTCCAAGACCGGCGAGATGATCGATCTCGGCGTTAAAGCGGGTGTGGTAGACAAGTCCGGCTCATGGTTTTCCTATGGCGATCAACGCATCGGTCAAGGCCGTGAGAATGCAAAGACATTCCTCATGGAAAACCCCGAAATCATGGCGGAAATCGAAAGTCAGATACGCACATCGAATGGCCTCGATCTCGAAGCCGAACTCGTTGGCGACGAAGACCTCTGACGCGTATCTCGGCGCATGGACATGCGTCGAAACGCAGGCTAGAAAACGCTTCCCGGTGGAATATCACTAACTCGGCGATATTCCACCCACGATAACGGAGCGATACGGTCATGGCCTCACTCAACGAAATACGGTCCCAGTTCATCGATTTCTTCGAGCGTAACGACCATTCCCATGTCGCATCTAGTCCTTTGGTTCCCCAGAACGATCCGACTCTCCTGTTCGTCAATTCTGGGATGGTCCAGTTCAAGAATGTTTTTACCGGAGTCGAGAAACGCCCTTATTCTCGTGCTGTCACCTCGCAGAAATGCGTGCGTGCAGGGGGCAAACATAACGATCTCGACAATGTCGGCTATACCGCCCGGCATCATACCTTCTTTGAAATGCTCGGCAATTTCTCCTTCGGCGATTATTTCAAGGAAACCGCCATCGAGTTGGCATGGACGCTAATCACGCGCGAATTTGGCATCCCCAAAGACCGCTTGCTGGTCACGGTCTTCAACGAAGATGACGAGGCGGCGGCAATCTGGAAAAAGGTCGCGGGCCTGTCCGATGACCGCATTATCCGCATCTCGACCTCTGACAATTTCTGGACGATGGGTCCGACCGGTCCCTGTGGCCCGTGCTCGGAGATTTTCTACGATCATGGCGATCATATCCCCGGTGGCCCCCCCGGCAGCCCGGACGAAGACGGCGACCGTTTCATCGAAATCTGGAACCTCGTCTTCATGCAATACGAGCAGATCGATGCTCAAACCCGTGAAAACCTGCCACGCCCTTCCATTGATACAGGTATGGGGCTTGAGCGGATCGGCGCGCTGCTTCAGGGAAAACACGACAATTACGACACTGACCTGATGCGCTCCCTCATCGAGGCAAGTGCAAACGCCACGTCGACCGACCCCGACGGCCCCGGCGGCGTCCATCACCGCGTTATCGCCGATCACCTGCGCTCAACATCCTTCCTCATGGCGGATGGTGTCATGCCCTCGAATGAGGGGCGCGGCTACGTCCTGCGCCGTATCATGCGCCGCGCCATGCGCCACGCGCATCTGCTCGGCGCGACCGATCCGGTCATGTACCGCCTCGTCCCCGCCCTTGTCGCCCAGATGGGACAGGCATTCCCTGAACTCTCTCGCGCACAATCGATGATCGAGGAAACACTCGAAACCGAGGAAGCACGTTTCCGCAAAACCCTTGATCGCGGTCTAATGTTGCTCGACGAAGCCGTATCGGGCCTTCCCGAAGGCGGCTCGCTTGGCGGTGAAACCGCGTTCAAGCTCTACGATACCTACGGCTTCCCCCTCGATCTGACGCAGGATGCCCTGCGCGAGCGCGGCCTCACGGTCGATACCGATGGGTTCGACACGGCGATGGAGGCGCAAAAAGCGCAAGCGCGGGCCGCATGGTCCGGTATGGGCGATGCCGCAGACGAATCGGTCTGGTTCGATCTGCGCGAGCGCCATGGCGCAACCGAATTCCTCGGCTACACCGCCACCGAGACCGACGCGACAATCCTCGCCCTCGTACGCGATGGTCAGCCTTGCGAGAGCGCCAACGCAGGTGAAACCATCGAGTTGGTCGCCAACCAGACGCCATTCTACGGCGAATCTGGCGGCCAAGTAGGCGATACCGGCATGGTCAGCACCGACAAGGCGCGCGCCCGCGTCATCGACACAAAAAAGAAATTCGGCGACTTGTTCATCCACCGCGTTGAGGTTGAAGAAGGCACCCTTAATGCAGGTGAAGCGGCGCGTTTCAGCGTCGATACCGAACGCCGCACGGCCATTCGAGGCAATCACTCAGCCACGCACCTGCTGCATGAAGCCCTGCGCACCCATCTCGGCGAGCATGTCGCCCAGCGCGGCTCGCTCGTCGCGCCAGACCGCCTGCGCTTTGATTTTGCTCATCAAAAGCCGGTCGATCTCACCGAAATTCGCGCTGTCGAGCGCGATGTGAACAGCTATATCCGCCAGAATGATGCGGTTAGCACCCGGATTATGACCCCCGATGAAGCGATCGAAAACGGTGCCCGCGCCCTCTTTGGCGAAAAATATGGCGACGAAGTTCGCGTTGTCTCTATGGGCCGCCGCCCCGACGGTGAAACCTCACAAACTGGTAACGTCTACTCGCTCGAACTCTGCGGTGGCACCCATGTCGCCAATACCGGTGAGATCGGCCTACTGGTCGTGACGGGTGAGAGCGCATCCTCCTCTGGCGTCCGCCGGATCGAGGCACTGACCGGCGAAGCCGCCTTCGACTACCTCGCAGGGCAAGATTACACCCTTGCCGAAACCGCCTCGCTCCTGAAAGCGCGCCCTGATGAGGTGGTCGAGCGGACACGCGCCCTCATGGATGAACGCCGCGCGCTCCAGAGTGAAGTCGCATCGCTCAAAAAGCAGCTCGCCCTTGCTGGCCCCGCCGAGAGCGGCGGCGGCGATGCAACCAAGACCATTGCCGGAATGTCCTTCCTCGGTCAGAGTTTGACTGGCGTTTCCGGTAAAGACCTGCGTGGCCTGATTGATGCCCATAAGGATCGGCTCGGTTCTGGCATCGTGGTCCTGGTCGCGGATACGGGCGGCAAGGCGGCGGTCGCTGCTGGCGTGACCGATGATCTGACGAGCCGTGTCAGCGCCGTCGATCTCGTTACCATTGCCGCGCAGGCGATGGGCGGTAAAGGCGGGGGCGGACGGCCCGATATGGCGCAGGCCGGGGGGCCAGACCCGTCGAAAGCGCCCGAAGCCCTCGCTGCCGTCGAAGCCCTGATTGCACAGAAGGAGACAGCCTGATGCCCGCTTATTGGATCGCCCATGTCGAGGTCACTGACACCGAAGCCTATGGCAAATACGCCGAACTCGCTGGCCCTGCCATCACGAAACATGGCGGCAAATTCCTTGCTCGCGCGGGTCGTTACGTTCAATTTGAAGGCAATGATCGCGCCCGCAACGTGGTGGTCGAATTCCCCAGCGTTGAAGCGGCAGTCAAATGCTACGAATCGCCAGAATACAGCGAAGCCCGCTCCCATGCGACCGGCGCATCCGTGCGTGATTTGATGGTTGTCGAAGGTATCTGATGGCCGATAGCCATTTGCGATAAACCTGAGCCATGTTTTACGCCAAGAGCCGCGCAAAATATGGCGCTCGATGATTCAGGATAATCGCAATTCGCTTTAGTCTCAAGACAACGATTTGCGTTGTGTCAACGATTTGCGTTGTCGGTAAAGATGGGAAAGTTGCGTGGCAGGGGTTTTCGTCTGTCCGGGCCTACAGGATGACCCTGCCCTGAAAGACTGGTCCGGTCTGAAATCCGTTCTCGCCATCGAGACGATCCGCAGCGTGAAGGGTCGGGCTGGGATTCCAGCCGAAATCCGCTATTTCCTTGCAAGTTATGAGGACGAATCCGCAAAAATGGCCACCGTCATCAGGGTGCATTGGGCCATCGAAAACTCCTTGCACTGGGTTCTTGATTTTACCTTCCGCGAGGGTGAATACCGCGTCCAGTATCGAACCGCCGCCCAGAATTTCGCCATGCTCCGCAAAGCCGCTCTCAATCTCATCATACAGGATACAACTGCAAAGACATCCCTCGAGATCAGATGCAAAAAGGCTGCATAGAACAACGAATATATGGCGCAGGTCATCACAGGGGAATTTTATGCGTGAATCCTACCTATTCATCGGAGTTGAATCCGATCTAGAATGTCTGGGCCTGAACCTATGCCAACAAACTCGCCATCTCGGTTTTCGATACCTACGAAGACATTGTTGATGCCTGCTGCGAGGCGTCGAATTTCTTTGCAAAAGATAAAGACCGCGTGACGTTAGTCACAACGCGAGAATGGGCAGAACGATGACTTCTTGCCGCCGTTGGCATTGTTCATATAAATTAATGCTCTGCTGTGTCAGTGAAATGCGCTACAGCGCAAATTGCTCAGGGGTTAGCGCGTAAAGCGGCGCGCTACCCGCCATCGTCGCATGGGCCAGCCCCTCGGCCATGGGTGCGATTTGCCCCGCATGGTATTCGGCAACGGCGATACGTGCGGTGTGGTAGGGATTATCGTCCCCCGCCATCTTCGCTGCCCGCGCGCCCTTTGACAGCAAAGCGCCGCCATGCAGGTGGCTCATCAGCGTCAAATAAGGCGACGACCCAGCCAGCCGCTCGCTCATGTCGTTCTGTTCTAGCATCCATACGGTCGCTTTCGCCGCCGCCTCATGCGCCATGGCCAGCCCCGTGGCGATGTCGTTCAGCCCCGCCCGCTGCGCCTCACCGACTTCTTCGCCCGCTGCATCCAGAATCGCCCGCGCCGTGGTCCCGCCATCCATCGACAGCTTACGCCCAACCAGATCGGCGGCCTGCACGCCATTGGTGCCCTCGTAGATCGCTGTGACCCGCACGTCACGATAGAACTGCGCGGCCCCGGTCTCCTCGATGAAGCCCATGCCGCCATGTACCTGCACCCCGGTTTCGGCGACATGCATCCCCGCCTTCGTGCCGAATGCTTTGGCGAGCGGCGTCAGAAAAGCCCCCCGCCGCGCCCATTCATCCCGCTCGCCCTCCGGCGCGGCTTTCGCCATATCCAGCGATAATGCGCAATCGTAGCAAATGGCGCGCGTGACCTCGGTATAGGCTTTCATCTCCATCAGCATCCGCCGCACATCCGGGTGATCCATGATCGAGCCAGTTCCTTTATGCCCTTCGGGGGCCAGCGCCTTGCCCTGTACCCGGTCGAGCGCATAGGCAGTCGCCTGCTGCATCGCCGCCTCCGCCGTCCCCAGCCCCTCGACCCCCACGCCCAGCCGCGCGTTGTTCATCATCGTGAACATACAGGCCAGACCTTTGTTTTCCTCACCGACCAGCCAGCCCGTCGACCCCTCATAGGCCAATACGCAGGTGGGTGAGCCATGCAGGCCCATCTTATGTTCGATAGAGACAGTCTTGACCGCGTTCTCCGCACCATCGGGCAGGAATTTGGGCACGAGGAACAGGCTGATCCCGCGCGACCCCTCCGGCGCATCGGGCAGGCGCGCCAGCACCAGATGCACAATATTCTCCGCTACGTCATGGTCGCCCCAGGAGATGTAGATTTTCTGCCCCTCGATCTTATAGGTGCCGTTCTCATCCGGCGTCGCCTTTGTCTTGAGTGCGCCCACATCCGACCCGGCTTGCCCTTCGGTCAGGTTCATCGTCCCGGTCCATTCGCCGCTGACGAGTTTGGGAATGTATCGCTCCTGCAATTCTGGCGAGGCATGGGCTGATAATGCCTCAATTGATCCCTGCGACATCAGCGGGCAAAGCGACAGTGACAGGCATGCACTGGCGAACATCTCGTTCATTGCGGTTTGTAGCGTTAGGGGTAGGCCCATGCCGCCCTGTGCCTCTTCGGCATTCAGCCCCAGCCAGCCGCCTTCGGCAATCGCGGCATAGCCTTCCTTATAGCCTTCGGGCGTCACTACTTTCCCATCAATCAGCCGTGACCCCGCATCCCCCGGCATTTGCAACGGGGCCAGCGTCTCCTCGGCCAGCTTGCCAAGCTCCGTCAGGATCGCCTCCACCGTATCGGGTGTTGCTTCTGCAAACCGCTCCGTTTCGGCGAGCCGGTTGGCCCCGACGATATGGTCGAGGCAAAAGCGGATAT
>CALFVD010000113.1 GCA_937928005.1 uncultured Neomegalonema sp.
TCCCCAAACCGCCCCAGCCCGATCACCGACATCGCTCCCTCCATCCATATAAAGACAGGCACAAGGAGAATCAGGATGAAACCCCGGTTTCAATACAAAACCAGATGTGTGCATGTAGTAGGACCCGATCCGGGGCAGCGCTTGAAAAGGTTGGCAATTACCTCCGTTGGTATAACTTCATGCGGGAGCGGTTCGCCCGGCAAAAACCGACGGTAGTTATCGACCACCGTGACAAGTCCATCATCGATAGGCCAGCCGGAAATTAGCATTCGGATTCTACATTTAAGATGACCACCGTTGCACGGTGTCCGCGACCCCGACCGGACCCAACAGCGCTATCTGAGGGCGCGGCACGGTCGAGGCTGCTACCGCCAGCTACACCACGCAAAGGGACGTGATCAATGTACTTGGATTGCATCGCATGGGGTTGGCTAAGGCTTGTTTTGAACGCCGTCATATCGACACCGCCAGAGCATCCGATGCATCACGAAGAGATCGTCTGCCGATTCCGTGGGGGTGACTATGCGCGCATCCCGATGCTCACCGGGCCGGAATTTCCCCCGCTAGTTCCGCCGCTTGCTGGATAACATGCGGCGCTTTCTCTGCGTGGAACCGCGCTTTGAACGATAGGTCGTCCGGCGTCCATGGGTAGCGCAGGGTTTCGAGGCGACCTGCCTCAATATCATCGGCGACCATGGCATGGGGCAAGCAGGCGATACCAAGACCTTCGACGGCCATACGCAGGCAAGCCGATAAGCTGGTGGATGGAACAAAGCGTGTGCGGGGTTCATCGGC
This sequence comes from uncultured Neomegalonema sp., assembly GCA_937928005.1. Classification (GTDB taxonomy): domain Bacteria; phylum Pseudomonadota; class Alphaproteobacteria; order Rhodobacterales; family Rhodobacteraceae; genus JAHDDY01. The sequence continues at coordinate 796 of CALFVD010000113.1, forward strand.
AAGGTGTTTTTCCAATTGCCGGAACGCCAATGTCTGTCTCGCATGGGTGATGATCGAATAGCGGGTCAATGCCTTCAAGGTTAGGGGCCGTTGCCCGATGCCTAAAGCACCAGAGGCTACCCATATATGTGGATAGCCACCCAGATCGATATTGCCAGATGTAGGGCGGTCAAACGGCCCATTTTGTAGCGCGAGGTCGATGGAGCGATCAAATAACGCATCGGATAGCGTCGTGGAGAAATCAACCGTGAGATCGATTGTGATGTTCGGAAAGCGGTCTTGCAACGCCGAGAGGTATATACCGATCCATGAATGGGCGATCATCTCGGTTACGCCTAGGCGCAATGTGTCCTCGAACAATCCCTGCGCCCCTGCCGTCACCATGAAATCATCAAGCGCATCGATCACACCGCGTGCTTTGCCGAGCAACAGCACACCCGCCGGGGTCAGGCGCACGGACCCTGCATCACGATCCATCAGCTTCCGGTCGAGCCGGGTTTCCAGCGCCGCAATGCGGGCGGAAATGTTCGGTTGTGTCGTGTTGAGGGCGGTGGCGGCCCGGCGAAAGCTCAATTGATCCGCAACATGGATGAAGGCTTCGAGTTGCTTGATGTCGATGCGGGCCATTGCAGTAGATAAGTTTTTTTGATCGAAACAATCCAGCAAAATAATTCGGCATGATCCTCCAGTGAATATACACTATCCCCCGTAAAGCGGAGGGAGCGGACGATGGCAGATGTGACGGCACGGCTGGGCGTGGATATCGGCGGTACTTTTACCGACGTGGTTCTGGAAGTGGATGGTGAGCTGTGGTCTACGAAGGTTCTGACAACCTATGCCGCCCCAGAGAATGCGATTATCGACGGGATGCATCAGGTCTGCGCCAAGGCCAGTGTCGATCCTGCGCGCATAGGCCAGATAATCCACGGTACGACGCTCGCGACCAATGCCTTGATCGAACGGCGGGGTGCGAAGACGGCGCTTGTCACGACGCGAGGCTTTCGCGATGTTATCGAGATGCGGACCGAGAGCCGGTTCGAGCAATATGATCTAAACCTCAGGCTTCCCGACCCATTACTACCTCGCAATCGGCGCTATGTTGTGGCCGAGCGGATGGAGGCAACTGGACAGGTATTAACCCCGCTTGATCGGGCCGAGATCGAGACGCTGGCCGATGAGTTGCGCGACGCAGAATACGAGAGCATAGCGGTCGGGCTTCTCCATTCATACGTCAACGACACGCATGAGCGGATGATCCGGGATGTGTTGGCCGAACGGCTGCCGGGGGTGATGGTATCGCTGTCCTGCGAGGTTTCGCCCCAGATGCGCGAATACGAACGGTTCAATACCACCATCGCCAATGCCTATATCAAGCCGCTGATGAAGAATTATCTGGATCGTCTTCAAGATCGGCTGAAGGCCGAGGGCGCGAACTGCCCGATCTTCCTCATGCATTCGGGCGGTGGGATTATCAGCATTGAGAGCGCCGCTGAGTTTCCAGTTCGGTTGGTCGAATCCGGGCCTGCGGGCGGGGCCGTCTTCGCCGCCGATATCGCCGCAAGGCATGGCTTGGAAAAGGTGCTGAGTTTCGACATGGGCGGCACGACCGCCAAGATTTGCCTCATCAAAGATCGTACACCCAAGACCGCGCGCGTCTTTGAAGTCGCGCGAACCTATCGGTTCAAGAAGGGATCGGGGATGCCCATTTCAATCCCCGTGATCGATATGGTTGAGATTGGCGCGGGGGGTGGTTCGCTGGCCCATGTGGACGTGATGAACCAGATCCGGGTTGGACCCGAAAGCGCAGGCTCCGAACCCGGCCCCGCCTGCTATGATCAAGGGGGCGAGCGTCCGGCGGTGACGGATGCCGACCTTGTGCTGGGCAAGCTGGACCCCGACAATTTCGCGGGCGGGTCAATCAAGCTGAATACGGCAAAATCATCGGACGCTCTGACGATGCATCTGGGCGGTAAGCTCGATATGGACGCGATGGAGGCCGCGTGGGGTGTGGCCGAGGTGGTAGACGAGAACATGGCCAATGCCGCCCGTGTCCATGCCGTCGAGAATGGCGAAGACCTCAGCGAATACACGATGATCGCCTTCGGCGGTGCAGCGCCCCTCCACGCCGCGCGCCTTTGCGAGAAACTGGGCATAGACCGGTGCCTGATCCCGGTCGGGGCGGGCGTTGGCTCGGCCATAGGGTTCCTGCGCGCGCCATTCAGTTTTGAGGCGAACCGCTCGATCTTTATGAAGGTTGGTGATTTTGACGTGCAGGCGGTTACGACTCTCTTCTCCGAAATGGAGAGCGAAGCCCGTGGTTTTGTGCGCTCATGCGATGCAGAGGCGGAAATTCTGGCCGAATACAAGGTCTATATGCGCTATTCGGGGCAAGGCTGGGAAATCCCAATCAGCCTGACTGCCGAACAGGCAAAAACCCCGGATGCGGCGACGTTCCTATCATTATTCGAGGCCGATTACGCCAAGCTGTTTGGGCGGGTGGTGGATGGCATGGATGTCGAAATCACCGTTTGGTCCGTCAACGCATTCACGCCCAAAGCCCCCGTTAAATTGGTCGCCCCCGTCGCCCCTGCGGCAGAGGTGACAGCAACCGGACAACGTGTGCTATTCGATCCGGGCATAGGGCAGGCCACCGATGCCAAAATCGCCCTACGCGGCGACTTTGCCCCCGGAACACAGATTACTGGTCCCGCTATCGTTACCGAAGACGAAACAACCGTAATCCTGCCCACCAGTCGATCAATATTCGCGCAGTTAGACGGGTGCCTCGATATGCGCATCAAAGGGGAGAAGGACAATGTCTGAAGTCTCAAAAGTTGCTTATCAGGTCATGTGGAATCGGCTGATCTCGGTGGTCGAAGAACAGGCACAGGCACTCGTCCGCACCGCCTTTTCCACCTCGGTTCGTGAGGCGGGTGATCTGTCTGCGGGCGCCTATAACGAGGCGGGCGAAATGTTGGCGCAAGCTGTCACCGGCACGCCGGGGCATGTGAACGCCATGGCCGATGCCGTGCCGCATTTTATCCGCCGCATCGGGCGCGAGAATATGCATGAGGGTGATATCTACATCACCAATGACCCATGGGAGGGGACAGGCCATCTGCACGACATCACCGTCGTCACGCCATCCTTTCATCATGGCGCTTTGGTCGGCTTTTTCGCCTGCACGGCGCATATCGTGGATATCGGCGGGCGCGGTTTCGGGGCGGATGCCAACTCGGTCTACGAGGAGGGACTCTATATCCCCATCATGAAGTTCGCGGATAAAGGCGAGGTCGACCGCACCCTCGTTAGCATCATTCGCGGCAATGTGCGCGAGCCGGATCAGCTCGTCGGGGATGTCTACGCGCTGGCCACCTGTAACGAAATTGGCCATCGCCGCCTGATTGATATGATGGAAGAATTCGCGCTGACCGATCTAAACGGTATCTCGGATTTCATCCTCACCAATTCGCGCGAGGCGACACTGGCGCGGATCAATGCGTTGACACCTGGTGAAGCGGATGGGGCCATGACCATCGACGGTTATGACACCCCTATCGACCTGAAAGTGCGCGTCTTTATCGAAAAAGACCGCGTACTCTGCGATTGGGAAGGAACGTCGGGTCTCGATAAAAAGGGCATCAACGTTCCGCTGGTCTATACCAAAGCCTATGCGTGCTATGCGCTAAAATGCGCCATCGCACCGGAAATTCCGAACAATGCGGCCAGCCTTGCGCCGTTTGAGATTGCCGCGCCGGAAAACGCCATCGTTAATGCGCTGCACCCGGCCCCGGTCGCCCTACGCCATGTCATCGGGCATATGATCCCTGATACGATCTATGCCGCGCTCGACACGCTGTTGCCGGACACGGTTCCTGCCGAAGGTGCGGGGTGTTTGTGCAATTTTCAGGTATCCTTGCGTCCCCGTACCGACGCCCCCGCGCCAGAAGATACCGTTCGTTCAGAGGTGCTGACTTTCAATTCCGGCGGTTCCGGCGCGCGGCCCACTCTCGACGGGATGAACGCGACTGCGTTTCCTTCAGGCGTGATGACAATGCCCGTCGAAGCCACCGAACAGGTCGGCCCCGTTATTATCTGGCGCAAGGAGTTGCGACCTGATTCCGGCGGGGCTGGGCGGTTCCGGGGGGGCTTGGGCCAATACATGGAAGTTGGCGCACGCGAAGGCCATGAATTCGATATTCAAGCGATGTTTGACCGCGTCGATCATCCTGCACGCGGTCGGCAAGGCGGCGAGCAAGGCGCACCAACCACCATTGCGCAGGATGACGGCACGGCCATGAAGGGCAAAGGCAAACAGTTCGTACCCCATGGCCGCAAGGTGATGATGGCTTTCCCCGGCGGTGCGGGCTACGGCGATCCTGCCGCGCGTGAACCAGCGGATATCGAGCGCGATCTGGCGGGCGGCTACATCACCGCCGGTTTCGCCCGCGATCACTACGGTATAGATCAGTCTCAGATTGACGCCGTCCTCGCCCGCGCAAAACGAGGGGAAACATTCTGATGGCCGCTACCGATCTATCCAGCATACCCACTAAATCCTCCTACGACGTTGTCATTGTCGGCGGTGCGATTATGGGAGCTTCGACCGCGTGGTTCCTATCCGATAATCCCGATTTCGATGGCTCGGTCCTCGTGGTCGAACGCGATCCGACCTATGAGAATTGCTCCACGACGCACACAAATTCCTGTATGCGTCAGCAGTTCTCGACCGATCTAAACGTGCGAATTTCGCAATTCGCCGCCGATTTCGTCAAAAATCTGCGCCCCTATATGGGCGGTGATGAGCGTGTGCCAGAACTCTCGATCCGCAGTTTTGGCTACATGTATTTCGCCGATAACGAAGACTTTGCCGATGTGCTGCGCGAAAATCAGGCGGTGCAGCTTGCCGCCGGGGCGGCCACCAAGCTGATGACCCCGGATGAAATCAAGCGCGATTACCCTTTTTATAATGTCGATGACATCGTGCTTGGCAGCATTAATCTCGTGGATGAGGGGTTTTGGGACGGAACGGCGGTGTTCGACTGGTGGCGGCGTTCCTCGCGCGAGCGGGGGGTGGAATATGTCTCCAACGAGGTCGTTGCCATAACCAAGAACGCGAGCGGTCAGCGTATTGAGAGCGTGACCCTCAAATCCGGCGAGGTCATAGCCTGCGGACAACTGGTCAACGCCTCCGGTCCCCGCGCCTCGCGCACTGCCGCTATGGCGGGCATTGATGTTCCGGTAGAGCCGCGCAAACGCTATTCATGGATCTTCTCTGCCGAGAAACCCCTCGACCGTGACCTACCCCTGACCATCGACCCCTCTGGTGTGCATGTACGCGAGAACGGTGGCGGTACGTATCAGTGCGGTGGGCATTCCGATATTGACCCTGCGGTGGAATATGATGATTTCGCCATGGATCACAGCATTTGGCAGGAGCATGTCTGGCCCGTATTGGCCACCCTTATCCCGCAATTCGAGGCCATCAAGGTCACTAGCGAATGGGGCGGGCATTACGCCTATAACACCTTCGACCACAACGCGATTATGGGGCCGCACACGACGGTCGAAAACTTTATTTTTCTCAATGGATTCTCTGGCCACGGCCTGCAACAATCCCCCGCCATGGGGCGTGGCACTGCGGAATGGTTGACCTATGGTGAATACCGTCAGCTTGATATGCGTCTCTTCAATTACGAACGTATCATGCGCAATGAACCCATTATCGAAAAGGCGGTCATCTAATGAAGCTCCCGGTCAATACCTTCAAGAAAGCCATTGCCGAGCGTACCCCGCAAGTCGGCCTGTGGATCAGCCTATGCAATAACTTCTCCGCCGAGATCGTTGCGCCTTCGGGCTATGACTGGGCGGTGCTCGATATGGAGCATTCACCGAATGAGGTTGGTATCGTCCTCGGTCAACTTCAGGCATTCAACGGCGCGACCACAACGCCAATCGTACGCCCGATGTGGAACGATTCAGTGGTGGTTAAACGCCTGATGGATGTGGGCGCAAACACGTTCCTGTTCCCAATGATCCAGTCACCGGAGGAGGCGGAAGCCGCAGTACGCGCCACCCGCTATCCGCCCCATGGCATTCGCGGCGTTAGCGGCGCGCAACGCGGCAACAAGTTTGGGCGTGTGACCGACTATTTCGACCGTATCCTCGATGAAACCTGTGTGATTGTGCAACTTGAAACTAAGGCCGCGCTGGCACAGGCCGCAGAGATCGCCGCCGTTGACGGTGTCGATGGTATCTTCTTTGGCCCTGCCGATATTGGGGCCGATATCGGCAAACTTGGCACGCCGATGGACCCGGCGATTTGGGACGTGATTATGCCTGCGGCGGAGGCCGTCAAAAAGGCCGGAAAGCCGGTCGGTACGTTGGTTTTCGATGCAAACCGTGCCGCCGAACTGATCCGTGAGGGCTTTACTTTCGTCGCCTGTGGTGGCGATGTTGCCTTGCTCGCTAAAGGGGCCGACAACCTACTCGCCGCTGTCCGCAAAGGCATCACTTAATGCGTCTGGCGACCGCCTTAGCCGCCGTGCAACCCTCCGCCTCAATGGCGGTCAGCGATGCGGCCAAGGCGTTGAAGGCGGCGGGCGAAGACGTCATCGATTTGGGGCTGGGCGAGCCGGATTTCGATACGCCCGCCCATATCGTCGAGGCGGCGTATTGTGCCGCAAAAGAAGGCCAGACCCGCTATACGCCCACGGGCGGGTCCGCTGCGTTGAAGCAGGCTGTTGCGCGTAAATTCGAGCGGGAAAATGGGCTGCATTTTGCACCGAGCGAGATTATCGTCTCTAACGGTGCGAAGCAGGTGATCTTCGACGCGCTAATGGCCACGCTGGAGGCGGGCGACGAGGTTATCCTCGCTGCGCCTTATTTCGGCTCCTATGCCGATATCATTCGCATCCTTGGCGGTGTGCCAGTGGTGGTGGCCTGTCCTGCGGAAGCGGGGTTTCGATTGCAGCCCGCCGATCTGGAGGCCGCAATTACCCCGCGTACCCGCTGGCTGATCCTCAATTCGCCATCCAATCCATCCGGCGCGATCTACACACGCGCCCAATACACGGCGCTTGGCGCAGTGTTACTGCGCCATCCGGGCGTGAACATCCTGTCAGATGAAATCTACGAACATATCACCTTCACCGAGAGCGGTTTCGTCTCTTTCGGCGCGGCCTGCCCCGACTTGCGTGAGCGCACCTTGATCGTCAATGGCGTCTCGAAAGCCTATGCCATGACCGGTTGGCGCATCGGTTACGGGGCCGGTCCTGCAATGCTCATCAAGGCAATGACGACAGTACAGAGCCAAGCTACCTCTGGCGCGTCCTCGATTTCGCAAGCGGGTGCGGTCGCAGCACTGGATGGGCCGCAAGACAAGGTGGCCGAATTTTGCGCCGCCTTCCACCGCCGCCGCGACCTCGTGGTGAACCACATCGCCGCGATTCCGGGCCTCGACCTGCAACCACCCGAAGGCGCGTTCTACGCCTATATCGAGTGTACGGGTTGGATCGGCAAGACGACGCCAGACGGCACGCGCCTCGCTACCGATGCCGACGTTGCCGCCTACCTGCTCGACCATGCGAAGGTCGCGCTCGTCCCCGGCGCGGCCTATGGCCTGTCGCCCTTCATCCGCATATCGACGGCAACCGCCGATGCCATCCTCGATACCGCCCTGTCTCGCATCGCCAGCGCGGGCGACGCCCTTACCGGAGCTACCCCATGAAGAAGATCGTCCTGACCGGAGCCGCCGGTCGCCTCGGCTCCCACCTGCGCGAGCCATTGTCGAAGCTGGCAGAGGATTTCGTATCCTCTGATATCGCGGAAGATGTTGGTACGCTCTACCCGAACGAACGCTACGAGCGCGCCGATATTACCGACCTCGCTGCAATGGAGGCTTTGCTCGACGGGGCTGACATGGTCGTGCACTTTGGGGCCATCGGCGATGAGCGCGATTTTGAAACCTTGCTCGGCCCCAACTTTATAGGCGCTTACAACGTCTGGGAGGCGGCATACCGCAAGGGCGTCAAACGGGTGGTCTATGCCAGCTCGATCCACGCCGTAGGTATGTACCCCAAATCCGAGGCCATAGGCACCGACGCACCGCACCGCCCGGATACTTTCTACGGCCTCGCCAAGTGTTTCTCGGAAGATCTGGGCCGCATGTACTGGGAAAAGCGCGGGTTGGAGAGTGTGTGCATGCGCATCTGTTCCTGCGCGCAGGTCACGAACAGCCGTGCGCTGGGAACATGGCTAAGCTACGATGATCTCATCCAACTTGTCACCCGCTCCATCGACACGCCCGTCGTCGAGTTTACCATCGTCTACGGCGTCTCCGACAACGACCGATCCCCCCTCGACAACACGGGCGCAAAGCATCTCGGCTATCGCCCGAAGGATAATGCCGAGCAATTTGCCGAAGCCATCCTCGCCGAAGCGCCACCCGCTGATCCCCATGACCTAGCCCTGTCACGCCACGGCGGCCCCTTCGCCGCCGTCGAACTCGGCGCTAGCGGCTTGGCTAGCATGGATATCATTGATGATACGAAGAGGACTTGAACTTTTAAGGGTCTTGGCAAGATTCCAGTTTCTGAGTGCTGCTAAAGCGAATTGCGATTATCCTGAATTACCAAGCGCCATGTTTCGCGCCACTCTTGGCGCGGAACATGGCTCAGGTTTATCGCAAATATTATAGGCGAGCCAACTCAGTCGCGAGGGACCAACCGCAAGCCAAGTTCTTTGAGTTGCTCATTTTCCACCGATGAAGGGGCACCCATCATCAGGTCTTCGGCGCGTTGATTCATGGGGAACATAACAACTTCACGGATTGCGTTCTCGCCCGCCAGTAGCATTACGATCCGCTCCATCCCCAGCGCCATGCCACCATGGGGCGGTGCGCCGTAGCGGAAGGCATTCAGCATACCTCCGAATTTCTCCTCGACGACTTCCGCGCCATAGCCTGCAATCTCAAAGGCTTTGAGCATGATTTCCGGCTTATGGTTACGAATTGCACCCGATCCAAGCTCATAACCATTGCAGACGACGTCATACTGATAGGCGGTCAGTGCAGTCGGCTCGGTATTTTCCAACCCGTCCATGCCGCCCTTGGGCATCGAGAATGGGTTATGCGAGAAATCAACTTTCTTGGCCTCATCATCGTATTCATACATCGGGAAATCGACGATCCAGCACAGCTCGAACCGGTCTTTATCAGCCAGTTCCAATTCATCCGCCACCACATCACGCGCCCGGCCCGCCACAGCGAGGAAGCTTTCGGGTTTGCCCGCGAGGAAGAACGCGGCATCACCATCGGTCAAACCAAGTTGCTCACGCACAGCCTCGGTTCGCTCTGGTCCAATATTCTTGGCAAGCGGTCCAGAACCCGAACCATCTTTCCAGAAAATATACCCCATCCCCGGCAAGCCTTGCTTCTGCGCCCATGAATTCATGCGGTCACAGAATGCACGGGAGCCGCCTTTTGGCGCTGGAATAGCCCGGATTTCGTTGCCCTCTTTCTCCAGCATCGATGCAAAGATCTTGAAACCTGATCCCCGGAAATGCTCGCTTACATCCTGCATCTCGATGGGATTACGCAGGTCGGGCTTGTCGGTACCGTATTTGGCCAGCGCTTCCGCGTAAGGGATTTGCCGGAACTTCTGCGTCACTGGCTTTCCATCGGCAAATGCCTCGAAAATGCCGCGAATGACCGGCTCCATCGTATCCAGCACCTCGTCCTGCTCGACGAAGCTCATTTCCAAATCGAGCTGGTAGAATTCCCCGGGCGAACGGTCGGCGCGCGGATCTTCATCTCGGAAACAGGGCGCAATCTGGAAATACCGGTCGAACCCGGCCACCATGATCAACTGCTTGAACTGCTGCGGTGCCTGCGGAAGCGCATAGAAGCTACCCGGATGCAGACGGCTCGGCACCAGAAAATCGCGCGCGCCTTCTGGCGAGGAGGCCGTCAAGATCGGCGTCTGGTACTCTGTGAACCCGATACCGTCCATCGCGTTGCGCGTATGAGTAAAAACGCGGCTGCGCAGTTTAATATTCTCATGCAGGCTCTCGCGGCGCAGATCGAGGAAGCGGTATTTCAGGCGCGTTTCTTCCGGGTAATCCAACTCGCCAAAGACCGGCAGCGGTAACTCATCCGCTTGGCCCAACACTTCCATATCGCGGATATAGACCTCGACCTCGCCCGTATCGATGGCGTCGTTCACCAGCGACGCATCACGCGCCTTCACTGTACCATCAATACGGATCACCCATTCGGCGCGCAGCTTTTCGATATCGGTAAAAACCGGGCTATCACTATCGGCCAGCACCTGCGTCATCCCGTAATGGTCGCGCAGGTCAATGAACAAGACACCCCCATGGTCACGCACACGGTGGACCCAGCCGGACAGACGCACATTATTCCCGGCATCGCTGGCGCGGAGGTCGTTACAGGTATGGGAGCGATAAGCGTGCATGGCGCTGTTCCGTGCTTGAGGGGAATTTGTGGTGGGAAAGGCCACGGGACGCTCAGGATGTCAACCGTACCCTGCAAAAAGTCGAGGACGGAATCATAAATCTAATGATTAATCCGGTATGCAAAAACTTGATCGTCATCCGAATATTCTGGCGCAGCTGACCTTCAATCGGATCATGGTCCGGATCGCTCTACAGTAGCTTGGAGTTGGGGAGATAAATCGCCATCTTTTTAGCGATTACAGCCGCCACTGAAATGAAGCTCAAGCCACCAGAAGATCATACAATTCCCCCAAATTTCTCCACACCCGCGACACGTGTCGCTTCTTATCAACATTCCGGTAAGTGCCTATGTTATAGCGTACATCGTTAGTGAAAAAACCGTCTCTATGCCCTTGACTGGAAAGAAGACCCTGATGAAACGCATTCTACCGGCTCTTACCGCCCTCGCGCTGCTCTCCGCCTGTTCACCCAGCGTCTCGTCACGGGCGGAGCGGGTGTTCTATCGCGGCGATACCGGCGCATCTTGGGGAACGGTGTGCAAGCTAGACAAGCGCGGGTTTCTGAATCTGGGCAAACGCGGCTATGTCTCGGTCGATCATGTCACGACCAACGGCACCCCGCTCGTCGGCCCGAAAGACGAAGTCACGATCTCAGACTCGATTAACGATTGGTCTTTCCTCGGCATCGACCCGACCAAACATGACGCCGACGATTATCCCGCATTGGTAGCGGGTATGGAGGTCGAAATTCACGGCTTCCCTGCGCGTGACCGCGATGGTGAGGTTATCCCCGGTAGGGTCTATGCCGATGATCCTGAGCCGCCTTTCTGGTGGGTCGAACTACTCGATTCGGATGATGGTGTTGCCGCCGAGGGCGTGGTGGGCGGTATTTCTGGCTCTTGCGTTTTCGATGATGACAATGATCTCGTAGCGGTCGTCCATGCAAATGGCTTCAGCCATATCGAAGGCACGACGAACACATGGGCCAAGGTCGTCCCCGTCCGTGAAGCAATTCTACAGGCACAAGGCCGCCTCCCGCCTCGCCGCCCAACTTTCCTAGGGATCGAGATTCCGAAACTATTCTGAGAAATACGGCGGCGTCGGTCAAACCGCGCCGCCAACCTCATTCTAGGTGCAATACCTCGCGCAGAGGGCCGATCACGCTGCCCCGCACGAGCCATTGCAGCCCGATCCACGCA
>CALFVD010000114.1 GCA_937928005.1 uncultured Neomegalonema sp.
AGCATCGAAAACTCCCTGCACTGGGTGCTCGACGTCACCTTCCGCGAGGATGAATGTCGCGTCCGGGATCGAACCGCCGCCCACAACTTCGCCATGCTCCGCAAGATCGCCCTCAACCTCATCAAGCAAGATTCAACCGCCAAAACATCCCTCAAGGACAGACGCAAAAAAGCCGCCTGGGACAACGATTATATGACACAAATCGTAACCGGAAAATCTCATGCGTGAGCCCTGGGGTCGGATCAGCATGAGTGAGGCGGATCGGCTGATGTTGCTCGAACTGCGCGATGCGATCCGCCAATCGCGGGGAGCGTTCGATGTTTACACAAAGGCCGCGGCCAATAGGGCAGGGCGGCTGCCCGTTGCGAAGCCAGCAGTGCGCGTCGATGCGAACGAGCCTGTTTCCTGATGGCCGAGACGACCACCAGCGCGAAACGCCCCGACTTCGTCACGGTGCTGATGGGCGACCAATGGCTGGAGATCGAATGGCGTAAGGCGATTGGCGGCAAGGCGGCTGCACTTCGGGACGGTGCTGGAGGTGGAGGAGGGCGGTATGCCGCGTCCCTGAACGACCGTCAGCGCATCGGCAATGCCCTCGGTGCACCCCAGGCCGTGGTGAAAGTGATCTCGGGGGCGGTGTCTCTGATCGCGGGGAGTTGACGGCGCAGCTCAAGTATCTTTCTCGGGATGGCGATCTTGAGCTCGAACAGGCCGATGGCGACATTCGCGGTCTTGTCGAGACGCGGGGTGAGATCGAAGAGATCGCTGAACTCTGGGCGGACGACTGGAAACAAGCTGCCGGGCAGGATCAACGCTTCGCCCGGGCGAAGACAAATACCTTCCACCTGCTGGTCAGCTTTCCCGAAGGCACCGATACCGAGCGCGCCAAGGCGGCGGCCTGGACCTTTGCGGACCGGCTTTGCCACTCTGGAGATTACGGCGATGAATGGCGCAACGTCAGGGCGTGGCATGAGGACCGGGCGCATCCGCACATGCACCTCGTGATCGACCGACGCGGGGAATCCGGGCGGATGATGAAGATCCACCCGGCGGCAGACATAAACCCAAAAGTGCTGCGCGCGCTGCAGGTCGATACCGCCGCTGAACAGGGGATTGCGCTGAACGATACGCCCCGGTCATCGCGCGGCATAACGCGCCAGCCGGAAAGCTCCCGCGAATGGCGCGCCGAGCGCGGCCCTCAGCCGAGGGGCAGGACGAAGATGCGGGATCGCTATGCTGATCTGACGCGTAGGTTCGCTGTGGACACGGCGCGCCGCGAGGCCGAGGCGCAGAGGGAGTTGGCCGTGCGCTTGCAATCGAGAGGACAGATAGGGCTGGCCGATACCGTACAAGGTGCCGCCCGCACACTTGAAGCAGGCGGGGAGTTGAGAACCATGGATGGTGAAGCGGCGCGGGAGATTACCCCGGAAGACCTGCAGGCGATGGATGAGGAAACGCTCTCGAAGACGATTACGGATGCGGTCCGCGAGGTAGAGGAGCTGGCTCCCCGAATGACGGATGAGAACGAGCGGGCAGCGCTTGAGGTCGAAACTGGCCAGATTCGCCGCGAGTTCGCGCATCTTCTGCCTGAGGAGGAGCGCCCTGAACATTCCCGCGAGGTCGGGCAGGGCCGGATGCGGGATCTGCTGGGTCAGGAAGCGGCAATCGCCACACGAGGACGTCTCGGGGAACACGAACCCGATGGAGACGCGAATAGTCCTAATCTGAATCACGCGTCCCGAACTGAATCGTCTGATCGAGACAACGCCGACCCCTGGGTGCAGGTCGAGGCGGCGGATGCGCGGGTCATCGAAGCCTATGAAGCGAAGGGCCTGAACGGGCAGCGTGTCTTGGCGCGCATCATCGGCGGCAAGGAAGCGGAACCCGAGACGCTGGATTACTGGCGCGAGGAAGAGATCAAGGAACTCATGCGTGAGGGGGATGTCCCCCGGACCGTCGCCACACGCGAGATCGATGACTTGCAGAAATTCGCGTCTGGGACATACCGCGAGGCGGAACGGCAGATCGAGCGCGGGGTGGACCGTGACCCACAGAACGAGATCGAGCGCGACAGGCCAGACGATGCGCGACGCAGTGTCGAGCGCGAAGCGGTGGCCGCCGAGCGCGCAGAACCGGAAACCGATAGGGCAACGCCCGAGTTGCTCTCGGAGGAGGAACTCAGCGCGCGTCTTCAACGCGGCGAGCAGGCTCTCGAACAGGCGCGACGCGATGGCCTTGCTCCCGAGACGGAAATATCGAACGGCCGTGGCCTCGATTTCGGCTGAGGGGGCAGATATGGATTCTTCGATTTCTCGCGCGGTGCTTGTCGTGTTCATCGCCTTGTTCGGATGCGCAGTTTTTCTCGCCGTCCTCAACGGCTGGGTTGCGCTGAGCTTTCATCAGCCCCTTGAGAGCATCCGTCCGTGGACCTGGCTGTATGCGCCCCAGGCTTGGCGGCTCGTCCGCCCGGAAGCATTTGACGAGGCGCTTCAATACGCAATGCTGTCAGGGGGCGGTGTCATGATGGCGCTTCTGGCCCTTGCTTTCCGGCCCCCGGTCGAAAGTCCGCATGGGGATGCGAGATGGGCGACCCAGCGTGAGATGCGCAAAGCCGGTCTGATCGAACCGCATGGTATCGTTCACGGCAAACTCGGTGGTGTGCGCTCTTTCGCACCGTTCCTGCAGGTGCGCCGCGAGGATCATTCCAATGTGCTGCTTGTTGCACCACCCGGAGCGGGGAAGGGCGTCGGGGTCGTCATTCCGACCCTGCTGACCTATCCCGGATCCACAATCGTTCTCGATGTGAAGGGCGAGAACTTCGATGCGACGGCCCGTCGTCGCCAAGACATGGGCGATAACGTGTATCGTTTCTCACCCTACGACCCTGCTGGTCAGACGCATCTGTTCAATCCGCTCGACGCTGTTGCCAGGATGGAAGACGAGGAGCGCCGCTTCACGGAACTGCGACGGATCGCCAGCCATCTGCTCGTCGCGAAGGGCAAGTCGGACGAGCCGTTCATCGATGGGGCGCGCGAACTCTTCAGTGCGCTGGCCTCCATCGTCGTCACGACGAAGGTGCCGACCATCGGGCATGTCTACCGCCTGCTCGCGCCGGTGATGCGCTCGAAGGAGGATCAGGAGAGGCGCATGCAGGGCAATAATGGTGGTGAAGTCGCCCCCGCCGACATGGCCGCCCGGTTTGCCCAGCTTGCCGGACAGGCACGCATTCCGGCGGCGGTGATGACGCTGTCGCAGTTCGCGGCCTATGACCAGAAGACGATTGCGGTCTATCTCTCCGTCCTGAAGGCGTCCGGGCTTGGCGCATGGGGCGATCCGGCGGTGAACAGGGCGACGGCGGCGAGCGATTTCGATCTGGCGGCCCTGCGCCGAACGCCCGCATCAATCTACCTCGTGATCGGCCCGAACGACATGGAGGCCCTTGGCCCGGTCGCGCGGCTCTTCTTCCAAAGCGCGATCGCGGCGTTGCAGCGTAATCTCCCTACCGAAAAAGAACCGTTCCCGGTGTTGCTCGTGCTCGACGAGTTCAAGAGCCTCGGGCGTATGGAGGCCATCTCCAATGCTGCAACCACGTTGCGCGGCTATGGCGGGCGCATGTTGATCGTGGTGCAGGGCGCGCCGAACCTTGAGGAGGTCTATGGCCGTGCGGGGCGCGACGGGCTGATGAACGCCTGTCAAGTCCATGCCTATATGTCGCTCAACGATGCCAGCACGAAGGAAATGGTCTCGCGCTCGCTCGGCTCTCGCGAAATCCGCACGCCCAGCGAAAGCACCAGCCGTACAACTGGCAGGTTCGGCTTCAGCAGAACGATGTCTGAACAGACCCGTGCAAAACGCTTGCTGACGGAGGATGAGATCGGACGGCTCGGCACGGACGATATCCTAATCTTAGCCCAGAACCTGCGCCCCATCCGTGCGCGCAAGGTTCGTTACTACGCCGACCGATCCCTGAAACGTCTCTACCGGAGCCAGAAGAACGCGAAACCGGTGGAAGTGCTGAAACCAATCGCTGGAGAGATCGCTGGAGAGCCGGAGAATGTTTCCGCGCTGACCAACGCCGAAGCGGTTCAGATGGTCACGATGCTGAATGTCTTGAATGATGCGCGCAATAGCGTGGAAAATCAGTCCATCCCCGAAACAGCTGCAGGTGACAAAACTGAAAAGATCGCCGGATTTCTCAACAAAACGGCGAAAGCGCGAAAAACAGTCGAGGGTGCAGGGTGATGCGGATCATCTGATGCATTCGCGCATTTTGCGTCTCGACATCGGTCAGTGTTGAGCTGTGTTCGACATTTGAGAGGATCTGGACGTCACTCAAGGAAAGTCAGTCGGTTGCGCCGTTGCTTAATCCCATTACGCAGATGCTCGATAATGTTTGAGGGGAAGTTTGATGGCAGGGCGTTTGCCGCGGTGTCGAGGGCATCGAGAGCTGTGTCCCCGATCTCCGTAACGATCTGTCGGCCACGCGCTTCGGAGAACCCGCCAAGTGTCGCTGTCTGCACGAAATGGCGCCCCATGATTTTATCGAAGCGGTAATAACGCTTCCCTCCGACCGCCATGGCCATACGCATTTGCCTGCGATCAATCTGCCCTGCGTCGAGAGCGGGCTGGGCCGTCAGAATGTCATAGAGCGGTGTCATCCGAAAACGCCCACCGGGGCTGAGGAAAAGACTGAAATTCTTTGCATGACCGTCGGTCGCGCCGATCAGCCAGAACACGATCTGCGCCTTGAGAAATATCGCCTGATCGTCGAGGGGTGTATCGCTACCGCGCAGCAATTCCAGGATAGCTTTTATGCTTGGTCCGCCCTGATCTTCGTATTTGAGCGTGGGGGGTATTGAGAGCGCCTGACAACAATCCTCTTGTGGCAGACGCAGCAAACGGCCTTCTGCCGTTCGACGGCGATCAAACCGCTCGATGACGAGCGTTTTTGTCTCGCCGAAGGTTTCAATCGTGGCCGTGTTCACTGGTATGCCGAATGACGCCGCAAGGCGTAGGCAAAAATACTCGTTCTCGACGCTGTTTGACAGATCGATACCCCCGGGCAGTGCTCCGATGGGGGGTTTGAAGATATGTGTCGTCGGTGTCGTGCCGTATGGTCTGATCCAATCGCCATCATGGCGCAAGAACGCGGTCTTTTCCTGAGCTCCCGCTACCGATATGCGAAATCCATCATCGGGAGACAGTCCGAGCGGTGCCCGCCCGAGATGTTTCAGGATATGGTCGATCGCGTCATTATCGAGCGTCTCGCCTTCGATTTTCCCTGTGCTGTCCGGGACATCTTCGTCCTCGGGTACGAATTGCAAGGCCCCGACGCAATCACGACCGATGACTGAAAGCAGACTCCATGCGTCGGTTCCTTGTGCTCCGACTCGCTCTGCGACGAGGCGGCGGAGTGGATCATAGTCGGGGAGAAGATTTTCGAAGACCACTGCGACGGCCGCACCGCGATAGGGCATTTCGCGCAGGGGCAGCGACAGCGAGACTGGAATGGCGTTATCCAAGTCCAGCCAACCCGCGTGATATGCAAAAGTAATGGCACCACCTGGTTCTCGGTTCAGTGTTCCGACGTGGCGGTTATTCAGATAGGTGCGCAAGGGCCGATGGGTTCTGCGTCGTCCCATCAGAACAGCGCCTCTATATCGTCTTCATGCCCGCGCGAGCGGGATTGGATGGTCAACTCCAGATCGAGTGCAGCCAGTACGCGCAGAATCGACGGTATCCGCGAGGCTTTCTCGCCGTTCTCGATTATCGAGATCGTTTCCTGGCGCAACCCGGCTCGTTCCGCGAGCTGACTTTGCGTCCAGCCGCGCTGTTTTCGTACACGTTGTATGGCGGTACCAATCTGATGAGGGGTTCTAGCAAGTGTTTCCATCATGGTATTATGCGCTTTAGAGCATAAATATGCAATATGTGTTTTTCAGCATAAAGTTGTTTTATGCGTTTTGCCACATGAAATGCACTTCCAAGTCCGGTAGATCGCTGGCGGTGTCAGTCATTCGCCCAACACCAGTACACCCTGGTAAAGGTATCTTTCTTTTTGATTGCCCTTAAGAAAGAAATCTTTATCAAGATCGGATGCAAGGAAAGGCATCTTTCCTGCCGATCACAGTAGATGGATTGTCGCTCGATGCGCAGCACTGGCACTTACCGAGAGGTTTCCACTGGTGGCGAGACCGTGCAGGCCTTTGTGCCTCATCCATTGCCGCCAACCGAACCGCGACTGGACTTGACGCCAGACCGGCAGGATCGGGTGCGCCGCGCTGAACATGCGCTGGCGCGCCTTGATCTTGCGAGCGAGATGGTTCCGTCGCTCGATTGGTTCCTGTATGCATTCGTGCGCAAGGAAGCGGTTGTTTCCTCGCAAATCGAGGGAATGCAGGCGACTCTTGTCGATCTGCTCGCTTTCGAGGCCGAGAAGGGCACTGAGCCAACCGCAGATATCGAAGAGATCTGCAATTATATCGACGCGCTCAAATACGCACGTACCGAACTTGCCAAGACGAATGGCCTGCCGCTCTCCATGCGGTTGATGAACGAAGCGCATCGGCGGCTCATGGACGGTACGAGGGGGTATGGCAAATTGCCTGGCGATGTCCGCCGCAGCCAGAACTGGATCGGAGGCAGTCGTCCGGGCACGGCGTCTTTCGTGCCTCCGCCACCGGATCTGTTGCCGCAGCTTCTGTCCGATTTCGAACACTATATCCACGGCGAGGACGATCTGCCCCCGCTTGTCAGGGCCGGATTGCTCCATGTCCAGTTCGAGACGATACATCCCTATCTCGATGGCAATGGGCGCATCGGGCGATTACTGATCGCGTTACTGCTCCAGGAATGGGGGTTGCTCAAAGCGCCACTTCTCTACTTGAGCATGCACTTCAAACGCAATCGCAGCGAATACTATCGCAGGCTCGGGGCGGTTCGTACCGAGGGAGATTGGGAAGGCTGGACGGATTATTTTCTCGATGGCGTCACGGTGGTCGCGGATGAGGCGACCATGCTGGCGCGTGATCTATTCGCCCTCGTTTCCGAAGATCGCGCGCGGGTGTTGGCCGCCAGTGGAAGCACCGTGTCGGCGGTTCGGCTTTTCGAAAAGCTGCCTCAACATCCGATGCTGACTGTCGCAGGAGCCATCGATCTGCTCGATACGTCCAAGCCGACGGCAGCCAAGGCGATTGATCTGCTCGAACGCGCCGGGGTGCTGAAGGAAACAACGGGTCGCCATCGGGACCGGAGTTTTGTCTATCACGCCTATGTCGATCGGCTGAAAATCGGCACGGAACTTATCGTACCATGATCGCGCCGTGGGATCTGGTCGCGCTGGCGTTGCATCGACGGGCAGATCCCGGCGCGGTGACGCGCGGTGTCGATGTCGAGCGCCAAGGCAAGGTCGTCCACATATCCATCGCTGCCGATGGCCGAACGCTGGAGGGGCAGGTGCGCGGCTCTGGTGGCAAGACTTATCGGCAGGTGGTGACGATCCGGCATGGTCATGGGCCGCAGGGGCTGGACCTGCGTGGCCATTGCTCCTGTCCGGTGGGTCAGGATTGCAAGCATGTGGTGGCCTTGTGCCTCTTGGCGGCGGAGAAGATTGTGGCAAGGGGAGAACCGCAGCAACCGGTTCCGCCGACACCCGCTATTGCGGATCATCAGATTGCTCACTGGCTGCGCCGGGTCGAAGCCGCAGAGAGAGCTCAGGTTGGCAATTCGGAGGGGTATTCGCCATCCGTGCGCGACAGGCTCATTTATGTTATTTCGCAATCGGGCACGGGACCATTGCAGATGGAGCCGTGGAAAGGACGGCTGAACAAGGATGGCGGGATCGGAGGACGCCCGAGACGCTATGACCCCGCAAATGTGGATCGAGGAAACAGAGCGCAATTCGTCCAGTTGTCGGATGAAAAGATCTGCCGCGAGTTGGTGCGCTTGCGCCAGAACTACGGGACCGGGGACATCGGGGCCACGCTCCTGAAACAAGCTGTTGCAACGGGCCGGGCGCGACTGGATGAAGCAACGGGCCTTGCCCTTGAGAATGGTGACCCGCGCGACGGGCAATTTTTGTGGGAGGAGACGGAAGCGGGCGCGCAGCATCTCGTGGCGCGCGATGACGCGGGACAGAGGCTGCATACCTTGGCCCTGACCCCTCCTTGGTATGTCGACCCGCAAACGGGTGAGGCGGCGCCGTTCGAAACCGGGCTTTCCCCGGCAATGGCCGCTGCGATGGCGATGGCCCCCGTGATCCCAGCGGAAGCGGCGCTAGGGGTTGCTGAGGCCTTTGCATTACGGCGAGAAGCCGCGCTTCCTGCCCCGAAATCAATAGGTGTGCGCCACGAGCAGGGCGTGACGCCGGTGCCGGTGCTGACCTTGCGGGCATCGGATGTACGCGGCGATATCCGTGCGACATCGCGACAGGGATATGGCTGGGGTCCGTCTATCGATCTGACCCTGCCCGTTCTCGATCTTGGCTTTACTTACGGCGATGCGGAGCCGGTCGCGTCCCTTGCCACCAGTGATAGCTCCCCGCCGCCGATACGGTTGACTGACGATGAAGGGGTGATTCTGATCGGCCGCGACCCGGATCAGGAAGCGCAGTTGCTTCAGCAGCTTGCCAGCCGGGTGGGGGCGCACGGCCTGATTGCCGCTCCTCGTGCGCGCCATAGCGCAGAACTGGCTAATGCGCCGGGCCACGCATTTCTTTCGATGCCGTGCAGGAAGAGGGTGGTCCCTGGCGCTTCAATATCGCTCCGCAATCGGCGGTGGACGAGGCTGCTCTCGGGATCATTGGCGAGTTCGTCCCGGCGCTCCGCGCGAAGGGTTGGCAGGTTGAGATCGGCGAAAGCTGGGATTGGCAACTCTACGATGGCCCGCTCGACTGGTCTGCGGAGGCGGAAAGATCCGGCATTGACTGGTTCGCGTTCTCGCTGACCGTGACGGTCGATGGCGAGACGCTCGACATGCTGCCCGTCATCCTCTCGGTCATCGATATCTTGCCGGTGGATGGGGCGGGTGCGTTGCCGGAGGATTTCGACCTTGATACGTTTCTGGATGACCTCATCCTCTACCCGCGGCTCGAAAGTGGCGCACGGATCAAGCTCGATGCGGCCCGGCTCGCGCCAATCGTCCGCGCGTTTCTGGAAGTGCATGGCCTCACCGGGTTCCATGCCGGTGAGGCGCCGCAACTGAGGGCATTGGCGGACGCCCTCGAAGGATGCGGCATTCCCTGGACGGGCGACCCTGCGATCCTGACTTTGGCCGACAAACTCAATGCGTTGACCAATGCGCCAGAAGCCGTGCCCCCGCCCTCGTTGAAGGCTGATCTTCGGCCCTATCAGAAGACCGGGTTTGGTTGGCTCAAAGCCCTGTCCGAGACTGGTTTTGGCGGGGCGTTGGCTGATGATATGGGATTGGGCAAGACGGTGCAGGCCCTTGCCCTGCTTGCACAGCGCCACCTCGAAGACGGGGGCTGTGACCGACCGAGTATCGTGATCGCCCCCACCTCGCTGGTCGGGGTCTGGCAACGCGAGGCCGAGCGCTTTACGCCGGGTCTGAAAGTGCTGGTGTTACATGGCCCGGATCGCAAGGTGCGCTTCGACGAGATCGCAGATCATCACCTGATCGGGGTCGGTTTGGGTAGGGGGCCAAATAGTACGTTAAGCTTTGCTGTTACCGCTTCCGCCACCGATATTCGCCTGTGAGGAGGATGTGAGCCCATCCGAGGGGTGAGATATGTGCGAGGAGGTCTGGTGGGCAGTCGAGTCCGGCCCTGCGGCGTGCGGCGATGGCATGGCCGAGATGCTTGGTGTTCCAGTAGATGACGATGGCAGCGAGTAGGTTTAGGCCTGCCATTCGGTAATGCTGGCCTTCGGCAGTACGGTCGCGGATTTCGCCCTGCCGTCCTATCCGCAGGGCGTTTTTGAGGGCGTGGTGTGCTTCGCCTTTGTTCAAGCCGATCTGGGCACGGCGCTGCATATCGGTGTCGAGGAGCCATTCGATTATGAAGAGTGTGCGTTCGATGCGTCCGATCTCGCGCAGTGCGATGGCCAGATCATGTTGCCGGGGGTAGGCGGCGAATTTGCGCAGGAGTTGGCTGGGCGACATGATCCCCGCGACCATCGTGGCGGCAGCGCGCAGGATATCGGGCCAGTTGGCGATGATGGTGCCTTCCCTGACCTTCCCGCCGATAAGGGATTTCAGCTCCTTGGGCACCATGCCCGGATCGAAGACGTAGAGCCGCTTCGACGGCAAGTCGCGGATGCGGGGAATGAACCGATAATCGAGCAGGGCTGTCACGGCGAAGACGTGGTCGGTGAAGCCGCCCGTATCGGCGTACTGTTCTCTGATTTTCTTACCCGTCTCGTTCATGAGCAGCCCGTCAAGAATGTAGGGTGCTTCGTTCACTGTGGCGGGGATGGTCTGGGTGGCGAAGGGCCCGAACCGGTCGGAGACGTGAGTATAGGCCTTCAACCCGGGGTCATTGCCGTATTTCGCATTCACAAGATTCATCGCCTCGCCTTGCCGCCCGGCGGGAAAGAACTGGCCATCGCTGGATGCCGTGTCACCTGCCCCCCAGAACCGCGCCATGGGTAGTTTCCCCTGCCCTTGGATCACTGTCGCCAGAGCCTGGTTGATGGCGTCGCTTTCGACATGCCAGCGCGACAGGCGGGAGAGCTGGAAATAATCGTGGGTGTTCGAGGCCTCGGCCATCTTGCGCAGGCCGAGATTGACCCCTTCGCCGAGAAGGACGTTCAGCAATCCGATCTTGTCCTTGCACGGCGCGCCGGTTCGCAGATGGGCAAAGGCGTCGATGAAGCCCGTATCCTCCTCAACTTCCAGCATAATGTCGGTGATCCGCACATCCGGCATACGGCGATAGAGATCGAGCACCAACTCATCGGCCTCGTCCGGGACATTGGCGGTCAGCCGCTCGGTTTTCAGGATGCCGTCGATGATGGAACCGCCGGGGATTGCACCCGCCTTGGCGGCCTTTGCCAATCGCTCCAGCCCTTCGCTCATGCGCGTCTTGCGGTTCTCTAGCCAATCTGCAGGGTCGAAAGGGGCGGTCAGTTTCGGCGTGGCCTGCGCCGCTGCGATCGGCACCAGCGCCTCCTTCATATCGCCATAGCGCCGGGAGTTAGCCAGCCAGATATCGCCCGACCGGAATGCATCACGCAGGTGGGACAACACCGCCACTTCCCACAGCCGGTAATCACCGACCTCCTGTACCTTCAGATGACGATGCCACTTCGAGCGCAAACCAAGAAAGTCCGTGGGGCGGTCGGCCCCGCCCTGACTGACGATCTGCACCGCGTCGATCAACGGTCTCGCCACCGGCGCGGCGCTGATCGTGAGCGCTTCAAGCATGCGTGGCGCATAGAGCCGGAAACGGTGATAGCCTTGGACAACATGAGCGAGTGGATTCGCCTCCATGGTGTCGGTCAGGCGGGCGGAATTCGCAACCAACCTTTCGAGATCTTCCCATCCGCAGCTATCGGCGACCGCCCCTTCCAACGGTGCTTCATCATCCCGCGCCCCGATCAGGGCCGCACCCAGAGCGAAGAACGCCTGCAAAGCGTCCTGCACGGATGCTCTTGCATCGGTGATCCTGGCGTCGCAAAGGCGCTTCGCATCACGCCATGTTTTGCCGACAATCCGGTCATGGGTTTCCACGACCGTGTCGGCGATGGCTGAGCGCCACTCCACCGCGCAGACCGCAAGAATGGCAAGGCGGCGATCACCCGATATATCCTGCAACCCGTCCGTGAAGTAACGCTCGCCCTGACGGCGAAGCTGGGTAATTCGGTGGGGTGCGATGTCGACCAAGCAATCAGCACTTACGCCGATCTTCTGCAAGCACTCCAGCCGCTCCAGCAGGCGGTTCATATCAGCAGAATTGTTGCCGACTTCAAACCTGCGCAGCCAGATGAACCGGCTCACCTTGTCATCTACCGTCTCGGCCAGGAGGGCATCGAGCTTTGTGCGCATCGCCTCGTCGAGACGGTCGGCGATACGGGCTTCAATCCGCCGTTCGGCGGCAACCAGGGCATCCGCGCAGAGGCGCTCGATACGCGAGACACCGGGTAAGATGGTCTGTGTCCGGCGGCACTCCTCGACAAATCGCCGCGCTAGGTTCTCGCTGGACCGTGCCTCTTCGGCCTCGCGCTCGAGCCACATTGTCATCTCGACAGCGCGGCGACCCGCAAACATTCGGTAGCCGTAGATCGCACGGAGGCTTTGCAGATGCTCCCGGCGTGTCTCTTCCCGAACAGCATAGCTTTCGAGATCATGCGCCTGCACCCCGATCTGTGCTCCGATAAAATCGAGCATCCCGGAGGGAATGACCTCGCCAGCATGCAACAGACGCCCCGGATGTCGGAAAGCGCAGAGCTGGAGAGCAAAGCCCAGCCTGTTCTGCGGTCGTCGTCGCACGCGGATATGTTCCAAATCATCGTCGGCCAATGTGCAGTGCCGAAGGAGATCAGCCTCGTCGGTCGGCAGGCCGAAAAGGGCGGAGCGCTGACGGTCTGTCAGAACATGGCGTCTGGGCATGGGCTTTTCCGAGCATGGGTGTGTCCGCAAGGGGATCGACAAACGGACACGACAAAGGCCACGGCGGCAATGCTGAATCAATTGCTGCAAACCGTCTCACAAGACCAGTACGATATGATTTGCGGTGAAGGGGCCTCTATCGTACGATTTTTCCATGACAGGGACCCGGATCGGCTATGCCCGCTGCTCGACCGACAAGCAGGACCTCACCGCGCAGCATGACGCGCTCCTCGAACTCGGCGTTGCACAGGATCGCATCTACACAGATCACGGCCTTACGGGCCGCACCCGCGAGCGGCCCGGTCTCGATCAGGCGCTTGCCGCGGTGAGGGCCGGGGACACCCTTGTCGTGACGAAACTCGATCGCCTCGCCCGCTCCGCTCCCGATGCCCGCGCCATCGCGGACGGCCTCGTGGAACGCGACGTGAAGCTGGCGCTCGGTGGCTCGGTCTACGATCCGACCGATCCGATGGGAAAGATGTTCTTCAACATCCTCGCCACCTTCGCTGAGTTCGAATCCGACCTGATCCGCATGCGCACCCGCGAAGGCATGAAGATCGCCCGGGCCAAGGGAAAGCTGCGCGGCAAGAAACCCAAGCTCTCCGACAGGCAGCAGCGCGAACTCCGCCGCATGTATGACACCGGAGACTACAGCGTCAGCGACCTCGCCGAGGTCTTCTCCGTCTCAAGACCGACGATCTACCGGACCCTCCAGCGAACCAGCCAGCCTTAACGTACTATTTGGCCCCCTACCCAAACCGACCCCTCCCTCGAAAACCGAAGGTCGGGCACCGAAGAAGGAGACCCGGAAGGCAACAGCCGACGCGAAACCTTCGGACGATCCCATGAAGTTCCACATCCGCGCGAACCTCACCTTCACGGAAGACGACCCGATCGGGCGTGTCCTGGCCGAACGCCTCCGCGCGATGCCCGAAGCCAGCCGAAAGCACTATTCACCGGGTAAGGCGGTCAGGGATGCCATCATGCGGGACCTGGAGGCTCTTGCCAAGCAACTCTGAGCTTGCAGAACCTATGTCCATCTCAGGTTTGACGCAGGATATTCTTGCGCGAAAGGGATATTCCTGCGCATAAGAATTTTTCCTGCGCGTAATTGATATTCTCGCGCGCAGGCTGAATTCGCGCAAGAAAGATATCGATCATGGCTCGCGATATCCCGGCCGATGAACTGGACGATCTGCTAACCGCGTTGCGCGATGCAGAAGCCTCTCTGGGTGTTGGCGATATCGAAACCCGTCTCCGACATGCAGTCCCCCGGCGTACCTTGCAGAGCCGTCTGCAAACGCTCGTCCGGCGCGGCGTTCTGGCGAAGGAGGGAAGCGGACGCGCAACGCGCTATCGGCTTGCCTCCGTCATCGACAGGAAGACCGATGCGGGATCGGACTCCATGCCGATCAGCGCGGATGGGAAGATCGTGCTCGATCAGGTGTCCCGACCGCTCGCCGCCCGAAAGCCGGTCGGCTACGGACGCGATTTTCTCGATGCCTACGAGCCCGGTAAGACCCGTTATCTGCCGCCCGACCTGTCGATGGAGCTTCAGGCACTTGGCCGGGTCCGGCCCGCCGATCAGGAGGCGGGAACCTACGCAAAGCAGATTCTCCAGCGCCTGCTGGTCGATCTTGCCTGGAATTCCAGCCGCCTCGAAGGCAACACCTATTCGCTGATCGATACGCGCCGACTGATCGCGTTCGGCGAAGTGGCCGAGGGCAAGGACGCGCGCGATGCCCAGATGATCCTCAATCACAAGGAGGCCATCGAATTCCTGGTCCGCAACGCGGGCGAGATCGGTTTAGACCGTTACACGATCCTCAATCTGCACGCCCTGCTCGCCGATAACCTGCTTCCCGATCCATCCGCGCCCGGCCGCCTACGGCAGATCGCCGTGGGGATCGAGGGGTCGAGCTTTCATCCGCTCGAAGTTCCCGGCCTGATCGAGGAATGTTTCGACACCATTCTCGCAAAGGCCACCCGGGTCGCCGACCCCCTCGAACAGGCATTCTTCGTGCTCGCGCACCTTCCCTATCTGCAACCCTTCGAGGACGTGAACAAACGGGTTGCCCGGCTCGCGGCGAATGTCCCGATGATCCGCGCCAACCTTGCGCCGTTGTCTTTCGACGGCGTACCACAGGATCTCTATACGAAAGCGATGCTGGCAATATACGAACGACAGGATCTATCGTTGCTCCGCGACATCTTCGCCTTCGCCTATCGCCGGTCGGTGCAATCCTATGCCGCGATCCGGCAGTCCCTTGGCGAACCGGACCCTTTCCGCATGAGATATCGCGGCGAGCTGGGCAAGGTGGTCGCCGGGATCGTCTGTGCCGCCCTCCCCCGCCGCGAGGCGGTCTCGGAGATCAGGGATCATGCTAACCGGCACATTCCGGCCAATGACCGCGAGGTGTTCAGACAGATCGTCGAGGACGAGCTTCTCGCGCTCCATGCAGGAAACTTCGCCCGCTACCGGATCAAGCCGTCGGATTTCGAGGCATGGCAGAGCCGATGGAACGATTCCACATCGGTCGTCTCGCCCTTTCGCAATGGATCGAGAATCGGTTCTAAATCATAATGATAACCTGAAATAACCACCGTCCTGACCGTCCGGGGTTTCGACCACTCTCCAAATCAGGCGCTATGGCACGGCGCTCTGCGCCGAGGGGGCAGGGGTGGGCGCGGCCCCGGCACGGGGCCCAACAAGGACGTTCGATGCGCGCAGCGCGTCGATCCGCTCCCCACCCTGCCCTCTCTCTTCTTATCGGATCGCGCGGCCTGATCCGTCGTTCGGACATGGAAGAAAGGCCACGCATCGGCGCGGCCTCTCGTTCTTGCATAGAGGCTGCCGCGCCTATGCAGCCCTGCCCTTCCCCTTCTTTCCTGCGTCGGTCTGCGCCGGGGGCGTATCGCCAAGGGGACGCCATACCGGGATGCGCTTCAATTCGGCTTTCTGCGCCACGTTCTCGGTGATGCCGTTTCCGGGGAACACGATCACGGCGCGGGGATCCAGTGCCAGCATATCGTCATTGCGCTTGAATGGGGCGGCGCGGTTGTGGGCGGCGAAATCGGGACGG
Source organism: uncultured Neomegalonema sp. (assembly GCA_937928005.1). GTDB lineage: Bacteria > Pseudomonadota > Alphaproteobacteria > Rhodobacterales > Rhodobacteraceae > JAHDDY01. The sequence continues at coordinate 15,648 of CALFVD010000114.1, forward strand.
AAAGCGACCTGCGGAACCTTGCGTTCTTTGGCCCAAAGGGCGGCGATGTGGTCGCATCCCTTTTTCGATCCGCCATGGAGCAGCACCATATCCCCGACCCTGTCGCGGGCGCGGTCCAGTGCGGCGAAGATCGCGGCGTGGTCTTCGAAATCCTGCCCTCCAGTGATGACGACGCGCGACCCTTCGGGGGCAAGGCTTTCGGTCTTGCGCTCCTTCACGGCGCGCATGTAGTCGCGGGCGTCGATCATGGCGGCGGTGACGGGGTTTCCGGTGCGCGAACCCGAACGCGGGAACCATGGGCGGCCCGTCTCGGCTTCGTATCGCTCGGCGGCATGTTCGCGCATGAAGACGAAAGCGGTTTCGCGTTCCTCTGCGCGTTCGTATTCACGCTGTGCGTCCTGCAATTCGACGTCCAGAACCTCGCTTCCGTCCTGTTGCTCTATCAACTGCCGAATAATCTGGCGCGTCTCGTCACAGTCGCGAGTGATCCGTTCGGCGCGTTGATGGTACAGGTTGACCATGCCCCAAAGCATCGGTTCGAGGTCTGCCGCAAGGGCGCTATCGGTGAAGGCTTCACAGATTCCGTCGAATGCGGCGTTTACCGCCTGCATCTGTAAATCGTCGTCGTTGGGAATTTCCAGCTCGGCATGGTCGCCGACAAGGCCAAAAACTTCGATCTGTTCATATGCGTTCATCGTCTCAATCCCTACGTTTGCCACAGGCTGCGGCGTTGCCCTTATCCGCGCAGCGGACTCGGTGGTCGCGGGGGGAACCGGTCTAAAATGGGCGTCAGCCCCACTTCCAAGGAAGTGCCCCGCACTTTCCTGGAAGGGGGGGGGCGCAGCCCCTCCCCGGGCGGCGTGGCGGTCAAGGATCGGCGCGGCATTATTTCCTCGCGAGCGGACGGAACCACCCGGCCCTGTCATTGGCGCACAGGCGCGATCTCTCGGCCAGACGGATGGTGCCGGAAAAAATGTCGGGACGACCACATTGGCGCGCGCAGCGCGTCCTTGACGGCCACGGGGGAGGGTGTCCCTCCCAACCCCTTCTTGTCTTGCGCCGCCTGCGGCGCTCCTCATATGGCCGTGACCTTCGGGACCGGCTCGATAATGCCAGAGCGTGCTATCGATCAGATACGGAATGGAGGCAGTATCTGTAGAAACCGGGGATTGCCCCCGTTGACCACCGGCAAGTTCGTCTCTCCGACTCTCGACGGTCTCCGTTCCTCGTTGCCCGTGGACAGCGGGGACAACCCCTACCGCCGGGCGCTCGCGCGAAGGATCGTGACCCGAAGGGCGGCTCGCCGGGGCCGGGATGCGTAGCGTAGCTTGGGAGACCGTGGCTCGGAGAGACACGAAAGCCCCCTAGCGCAGCTTCGCATCCCGGCCCCGGTGTGACGGTCGCAAAGCGACTAGAGCCTGGTCCCGAAGGGACGCGCCCGGCAAACATGGGTCCTGAGCCTGATCTCCGCCGAACCTCAGGATCAACGGTACGTCGCAGATTTCAACCGGCTCCATGTCCAAAGTTTGCTGCATATTTCGGACATGGCATCACGCGCCCCTCCGCAGAGCATCCCCGCACCCATCGTCGATCAGATCGCTGCCGGGCACGGCAATCTGTGGATCGCTGGAAGCTCTGTCCATCTCGATCCGCATGAATGGGAGAGTCAGAACCTGTGGACCGGGCCTGCCTTTCCTGATGATTGTGTTATCAGAGCGAGCCGTGCTGTACGAAGAATGAGCATGGTTAGTCGGGCATACGACGACTTAATCCGACTGAGCTATCGAACGACAACGCCCTTGCACCGAAGCACTAACATCGATATATCGTGCTTATCGCCTTATTTTTCGTTATATTTCGTGGCTAGTGATGGAGTCCCTCAACGCCCGAAACGCGATCATCCGGCTTGGCGGGGATATCCGCACTGCACGGAAAAAGCGGCGCATTCCAATGGCGGAATTCGCCGAGCGAATCGGTGTCGGCGAAGGAACGCTTGCGCGGCTGGAGAAGGGCGATCCCGGCGTGCGCATCGGAACACTCGCGCTGGCATTGCTTGCCTTGGGCGAACTCGACCGGCTCGAAGAACTGCTCGATCCCGGTGACGATAGGACGGGGCTGCTTCTGGATCGCAACAGATTGCCGAAGCGTATCGACCGCAAGCGGGCCAAGACGCCAACATCGCCCGATGCTCTCGATGACGACGATGGGATGGTCTTCTGATGCCGGTCGCGACCGTCGCCTTGGGAGATCGAAAGATCATCGTCGGAAGGCTACATTTCGAAGCGGACGGGCGCAGGCAGTTCTCGGCCTTCACCTACGATCCGGCGTGGTTGGAGAACGGGGCGGCGTTTGCCCTCTGCCCTGCCCCTCCAGGCGGGCACGTTCTACGCTTCGGGCCGCGAGGATGCCCGTGATGCGCTTGCGGGGTGCTTCGCCTATGCCTCGCCGGATAGCTGGGGGCGCGGATTGATGATCCGGGCGCTGGGGGCGGTCTGACGGAGTTCGACTACCTCACCCGGTCGGACGATGCGACGCGGCAGGGAGCGTTGCGTTTTCTCGGCGAGGATGGCGAGCCGATATCCGGCATCGACCCCGAAGTCCCCCGGCGCATGGAGATCGAGGCCCTGCGCGAGGTATCCGCCCGGTATGAACGCGATCCCGCAGGAGCGGAAGAAGCCGCCCGTGTCCTCGCGGGGGCGGCGGGTTCCCTCGGGGGCGCGCGGCCCAAGGCGAACGTGACGGATGGCGAGACGCTGTGGATCGCCAAGTTCACATCCGTGCTCGACACCAAACCCGTCGAGCGGGTCGAGGTCGGAACACTGGCGCTGGCCCGGCGGGTGGGCATCCGCGCCGCCGAAGCCGAACTGGCCTTGCCGGGCAGCGATCACCCCGTAGCTCTCATCAAGCGGTTCGACCGGCGCTCGGGGGGGCGCGTCCCCTATATCTCGGCCCGCACCGCCCTTCAGGCGAGCGGCACGGAACCCGGCTATTACAGCGATATCGCCGATGCGATCCGGGTGATCTCGCATGACGCGCAACGCGATCTGACCGAGTTGTGGCAGCGGATCGTCTTCACGATCCTCGTCGGCAACACGGACGATCATCTCAAGAACCACGGCTTTCTCTATGTCCGGGATGGGTTGTGGCAGCTTTCACCAGCTTTCGACATCAACCCGCAGCCCCAGCGACATCGCCATATGGAAACCGGCATCAGCCCCCTTTCCGGTTTCGAGCCTTCCATTACTGCCGCCATCGAACACTCTCCCTTCTTCGGACTCGAAGAAAGGGAAGCTCTGCCTGCGCGCGCAGGGATTACGCGGCTCGACCCTCGCCGCCTACGCGCCCGCGTTCGAGCATGGCGAGATGGAGAATGCCCTTCGTATCGCTCAATAAGGCAGGCATCCTGATCCTCCGCTTTCACGATCCGTATTTCCGGCGCGGCTCAGGATGCCAAAGACCGATGGCGCGAGATTGAAAGCGCCCTGCTCTGCCCTGCGGACCATACCGACGAGCGCGCCGCCGACGCTCCGGACAGGCCGTGTTGGGTGATCCCGGTTTCGATCCAGCACGATGAGCGCGAGCGTCGCCTCCGTTGGTCCGAGGACATCCAGAGCCCTGTGCCATGCATGGGCGCTCACGCCGAGCTGTGGCACGAAGTGCCGCGCAAGATCGATCAGGATCGGCCACGAGATATCGACCTCCGACCCGAGTGCTGCCTTCCAGCTTGGCGGAGCTGCCTTCCAGATTTCCGAGAGGGCTGGAAGCGTATCGATATCCTGTGGTTGTCGATCAATGCGCCAGGAACCGTTTTCACGCCTTTCCGACGGCTTCGCCTGCCTATCGCTACTACTTATTTCTAAGCCTTGGCGTCCGATAGGACGCTTACTGAAATTAGTCTGACTGATATTTCGTTTTGCATCCTCTGGTTTACGTATGTCCGAAGGACAGGAAGAGATATTTGTAGTGTTTATTAGACGGACAGAATCTTCCGACTGGTTGATTGTCTGTGAAGAAAAACAACTGTTATCCACATCTACGTTATCTTTCTGAGGACAGAGCAGGTCTCCAAGACGGTCCTGAAGAAGCGTCAGCGCCGCGATGCGCCGTTCGAGATCGCCAACGGTCATCGTGTTGCGCAGCCGGGATACGTCGGCACGCTCGTAGTCCTGCTCTATGGTTGCGACAGCGCCCTGCCCTGCCCTGTCGATCAGCGCTTCGATCAGCCCAAGAACGATGCGCCGGGAACTTCGGATACGGGCTTCGAGATCGAGCCGGTGCTGTTCCTCCGCCTGGCGGCGTTCGAGCAACACGAGAAGCTCCGGCAGACGTGCGCCGAAGGACCGCCAATCGAGACCGGTACGGCGTGTCTCGTTGCCCATGCCATTGTGACGGCGCGCGTGCTTGACCGTTCGATGGGCAAGACCGGCCGCAATGAGCTGGCGCTCATAACCGCAGATCGTGCGCTCGGACTTGCCAACCCTGCGCGCGTAGACGCGCACCGAGTGGTACGTCACCGCCCGCCCGTCGCCGCGCCAGTCGGCTTCGGTAAGCAGACCGATCAGGTCGAGAGCATAGACGACCGCCCCGCCACTCAGCCCCAGTTCCGTTCCCAGTTTGACGAGTACGTCCCGAAACCGCCAGAGCGGTATCTCTTCCGGAACGCGCGTAAAATGCTCTGCTCGAAGGGCGTTCCGGGCCTCGATCGTATCGAGAGCTCCTGCCCTTTCATGTTTTATCTGCTCGACGTGCATCATTGTTCCTGCTTCATCAATGAAGCGGGTGGCGTCAGGATAAAGCTCTCCCGTGGCGCGAAACGCGCAGTTTGGACTTGACCTGTCAGAGGAAATCGTGCTCGATCCAGTTTGCGTACGTAGATCTTCAGCCTCGTCAAAGGCTGTGAGCCAATTCCCTCGAAGCCACCCGCTTCGGGGGTTTTGCGTTTAAGAGCGTCCGTTACTCCTTTGCCTTCATCCTGCGCGCCGCACCTGCGCCGCGTGTATTGTTTCGTATCGCGACAGAATCGCGCATATTTACTTAGGCAGAATATTCGACGCGCCGCAAGGTCAAATCTTTATAGCCTCAAACACCCAAATCAATTCGACAGGGTTGCGCAAGGCAAGCGAATTGTGCAGATATTCAAATTATCCAATTGCCAACCATTAATGGATTTTACATGTCCTACGGACAATTCGAGCAGTTCATCCGGAATATGTCGCGGGTCATGGCCAGCGTGAACACGCGATTGCAACGCGATCTGACCATGCGTTCGAGACTGTCGCGCCGGTTTTCTCAACGCGAGGTCAGCGAGTTTCTCAATGTCGATCCCACTTACCTGATCAGGGTGGCGAACGAGGACCCGGCTTTCCCGGAAGGAACGAAAGTCGGTCGGGAACGCACTTTCTCACCTGACGAGATCATGCTGATTCGCGCTCTCCTCGATGCGAACCCGAATGCCAGGCGCAGATATCTTCATTGGCGCGCTCCGACCGAACCCATGAAAGTGGTCACGTTCGGCGCACAGAAAGGCGGAACGGGCAAATCGCTTTCGGCGGCGCATTTCGCGCAGTACCTCAACCTGTTCTACGGGTTGAGAGTTGGCGTCATCGATGCCGATCCGCAATCGACGATCTCTCTCTATTTCGCCGATGACGCCCTGCCCCTCTTCGACCCCGAGACGCTGACGATCGCGGACTTCATGGGCGTCGGCGATCCGGGCGCGAAGGAGCCCACCCGCCACGACGCTGCGACCTTGGACTCGATCTGGCGCCCCACGTCCTGGCCAGGCATCCGTCTCATGCCGGGTGGCGCGAACATCCAGAACGGCGACATCGCCATGTTCTTCATGTCCAGAAATGCCGGTATCCCGATTTACAGGCTTTTGAAAGATGCCATCCATCGCTGGGAGAATGCTTACCGCCCGATGACCCCGACGACCGAATTTCGTCGGCCTGACGGCACGTTCGATATGGATCGATACGGCGCGGCCTTGCATGAGACCCTCGATGTCATCGTGATCGATCAGCAGCCTTCCCTGACCTTGGTTCAGCTCAACGGCCTTCTGGCTGCGGACTCGGTGGTCATGCCGCAGACCATGAAGGGCTTCGATCTTGCGACGCTGGCCACCTTTGTAAACAGCATCGCCGAGTATCTCGATTTCATCGTCGGATACGACAAGGACTTCGTCATAGGTGCCGGCGCGCATTTCGTCCTGCCGACCATCGTCCAGGAACAGAACGACCGCGACACGACGCAGATCCTCGATCTCTATGAGCAGGCTCCCAATGAGACCTTGCAGGTATGGTATGCCCGTTCGGACGCGATCGCGAACGCGGCGGACGAATACAAGAGTATCTACGAATACATGCCGGACAAGAACCGGCGACAATCGGCGCAGCAGTTCATGCGAAACGCGAATGCGGTGAACGACGCCATCGTCGGCAAGGTATGGCCGGAGTTCGAACAACGCGGGTATGCGGCAGAGTTCATCAAGGATCACTGGGAGACCGAGGAATGACCAAGCGACGCAAGCTGGCCCCCAGGGCCAAAGCAGCAGCCTCTCAGGCCCAGGAACCGGAGAAGCCCGCAGCGGCAGGCGCTGGGGGATTCTGGGGCGGCTCGGCGATCAATCTCTTGCAAAAACGCCTCGATACAGCATCCACGGAGATCGTCGATCGGATCGCACAAGGGCTTCTCGTCGTCGAACTCGATCCAGATCAGATCGACGACGACAGCGGATCGGATCGGCAGGATGACTGGAAGAGCGATGAGAGCCTGAAGAGCCTGGTCGATGACATCAAGCGACGCGGCCAAAGCCAGCCCATTCGCGTCCGACCCGAAAATCCGGACTGGAAACCGTCAGCGGAGAGCCCGCTCGATTTCACAGGCACGCGCTTCATCGTGCAATCCGGTCGCCGGCGTCTGGAAAGCTGCCGCAAGCTGGGTATTTCCGTGCGCGCCATTATTCGCACCGACCAATCCGATGCGCTCCGGATGGATCTCGAAGAACGGTTTCTGGAGAACACGGTTCGACGCGATCTGTCGGCATTCGAGGAACTCCTGTCCATCGGCCTGATCGTTCGGGCCAGAGAGGACGAGGAGCAAAAAGCGATTGCCACGGAACTCCATGTGACACCGTCGGATGTGTCCCTCGGTCTGGCCTGTCTTGAATTTTTCGACATCATCGTCGCGGAGCATGATGTTACCAATCTCGCCAAGCGAGATTTCAGACAGATCATTCCGGCCATCCGGAAGCGTGGAAAAAAATCATCTACCGCTGTTGACCCGAAAGCGACACCGGACAATCCAGGCAAGCAGGAGCAGATCGAGCGCCGCAGTGGCAAGATCGTCCTGAAGGCGGTTCCTTCGAAGACGGGATTTTCGCTTTCCGTGAAGGGATGGCAAGGAGATCGATCCGAACTCGTGGAAAAGATCGAGACCTTTCTCGCGACGCTGTCGAAGTAGACCTGCCATTCGATTATCCGCGGATAATTCATTACAGAAATCTAATTCGGTGCTCGATTATCCACGGATAATCGAGCATTTTCAATTGGAAGGCAGCAAACCTGGAATCAATCGCCTTTCGCAGAGGCCTCGTGCGCAATACGCCGTTGCTCTTCCTTCCATACACGATACTGCGCCTTTGCATGGGTATCGGCATCGACCTTCGAGACGGAGCCTGTCCCCGCCAGTAACGGTCGCTCGTTGTTGCGGATGAACGTATCTACCTTGCCGATGGCATCGCCCATCAGCACGAGCCGGCCAAGATCGAGTTCCTGCTCGAAATAGTCCAGGAGCATTCCGGTCGTCCGGTTCAGATCACGGATCTCCGCCTCGCCCAGAAAATTCTTCGCCGTCAATACGTCGTTCTGGGTGATACGGTTTCCGGTCCAGCTCGTCAGACCGATGTCGGCCTTGGCCGCATCCGCTCGCGCCATGCGGATCTCCGCTCCGGTCATCCCGGTCACGGCGTAGTGCAGCTTGTTTTGCATCGCCGAGAAAAACAACCCTCGCTCACGTCCGCTCAGATCGTGGTAATCGCTGCAGAGCGAACAGATACGCATCACCTCCTTGTAGACATTCGCTTCCGACGCTCGGATATCCCTGATCAACTCGCGCAATTCGCGGAAATGATCGGCGGCGTTGGGGTCGCTCAGGCGGGCTGCATCGACGACGAATCCCTTGGTCGCGAAGCGCACCAGCTTGTCGGTCGCCCATTTGCGGAAGAGGGTGCCCTGCTTCGTGGAGACTCTATAACCGACCGCGATGATCGCATCGAGGGTGAAGAGCGTGACGGCCCGTTTGACCTTGCGGGTGCCCTCCTGTCGAACCTGCAAGGAATCCTTGCTGGTTGCCTCACGGTCCAGTTCGCCCTCGCTGTAGATATTGTTGAGGTGCAGGTTGACGTTCTGCCGGGTCACTCCGAACAGATCGGCCATCTGCGGCTGTGTCATCAACAGGTCGTCGCCCTCGTATTTCAACTGCACCTGCACACCAGCATCGGTAGCGTAAAGCAGGAACCGGTCACCGGTATCCTCGTCCTCGGTCAGGTGGACAGGTTCGTCCGCTTCGCTTTCCCCCGGCGCAGGTTCCGCAAGTCGTTCGAGAGTTTCGTCGAGGGCACCACCTCGGCCCTTGTTCTTCCCGTTCATTGCGCCCGCTCCTTCGCACCGTTCGATGGAGCTACTCTGACCTTATTTTCTTTCCACCGCCACTCTCTCCGAGAGAGATGTTCGAGGCATCGCACGAGAAGCCGAGTGAAGATGGTGCTCTCTTCACACATCGGCAAATGTGACCCGAAGGTCGGTATACATATCGGGCACCGTCGGCGAAGCCAGCAGGGCAGGGTGCGCCTGATCCCACACATGCCGCGTGACTGGCCATGCCAGCGATCTGAAAAATTTTCGACGGAAATCTTTCGTTAACCGTTGAATGGGAACAATAACAGAACATAGTGTCGCATACGAATGGTCGGAGGTTGGACATGGACGCAGAGGAAAGACCGCATCTGAGACGGGGGCGGGTCCACGAGATCGTGGCGTCGATGTCGGGAGATGCTACCGCGCGCGTCTTTGCAGCCGGTATTGCAGGAAAGCTTGGCAGTCCCTGTCTCTGGATCGTCGGGCGGCAGGTCCCGGCACTTTGCCCGCACGGACTTCATGGATTGATGGACGTCGATGCGGTGACGCTTGTTCACGCGCAAACGCCATTGGAAGGCCTCTGGGTTGCCGAAGAGGCGTTGCGCTCGGGCATCTTCCGGACGGTCGTGGTCGAGATCGAGCGGGCCGTCGATCTTCTCCAGAGCCGCCGCTTGCAGCTTGCCGCCGAAGCGGGCAGAGCGGTCGGCATGATCGTCGGACCCGATAGTGGCAATACGGCGGTCGAGACCCGCTGGCGATGCACTGCGAAGGCCGGTGGGGAAGAGAAGCAGATCCGGTTCGACTGGGAGCAACTTAAGAACAAAAAGGGTTCAAATATCAAGGTGGAGGCAGTTCGGGATGAGACGACGGGTCGTATGCGTGTGGTTGCCTCATCTGGCGGCGGAACGGGTGCTGAAGAACCTGCCCGACCGGGACCGGCCCTTCGGGATCGTGTCGGAGGAGAGCGGCGGCTTGCGGCTCTGCTCGCTGAACATGGGAGCGCGGCAGGGGGGGCTGACCTGCGGCATGTCTCTGGCTGATGCTCGGGCCATCATGCCGGACATCGTCACCGCACCGCGCGACGAAGAACGCGATGCCTCTTTCCTGCGCGCACTCGGCAGATGGGCGCAGCGCTTCACGCCGAAGGTCATGGTGGAGCGGGAGGAGGGGGCCGATGGCACCCTCGTCCTCGACGCAAGCGGTTGCGCGCATCTGTTCGGCGGGGAAACAGGGTTTGTCCGCGAACTCGAAGACGGTCTGGCGCGCTTTGGTCTGACCGTCCGGATCGGCATCGCCGATACGCGGGGCGGTGCCTGGGCGCTCGCGCGGTTCGGGGGAGGGAACCAGATCGCCCCGCCGGGAGAAACGCGAGCCGCCATCGATCCCCTCCCCGCTGCGGCTCTTAGCTTGACCCCGGAAAGCTGTACCGACCTCGCCCGCGTCGGCTTGAAGACCGTTCGGGACGTCGCGGCCCTTCCGCGCGCATCCATCGCGAAACGGTTCGGCGTGGAAACCGTCCAGCGCATCGACCGCACGCTTGGTATAGAAGCTGACCCGATGATCGCGATGGATCAGGCCGCGCCCCATGCGGTACGCCTGTCGCTACCGGAACCCATCGGCACCACCGATGCAGTCTCAGGAGCACTCGACCGGCTTCTGGCACGTCTGTGCGAGCGCCTCGAACGGGAAGGGCTGGGCGCGCGGCAATTGGAACTGACCATCCGCCGCGCGGACGGCGGGACGGACCGCACCGCCATCGGCCTGATGCGACCGGGCCGAGATCCAGCGGTCATGGCCAGCCTGTTCGAGCGGGGGATCGCGAAACTCGATGCGGGCTTCGGGATCGACGGCCTGCGTCTCCATGCGACATCGGTCGAGCCTTTGGCGGCGGTACAGATCGTTCCGGAGGGAGATGAGACGGGCGAGCGTCTCGATGCGCTTCTGGCCCGGATCGCCAACCGGATCGGCTTCGAGGCGATCATTCGCATGGCACCGGCGACGAGCCATATCCCCGAAAGAAGCTGGCTGCGTTTTTCGGCGGCCCATCCGATGCCGCAGGATGACTGGTCCCGCCCGAAAGTGCCGCGTCCGATCACCATGGTCGGCCCCGACCCCGTGCAGGTCGAGGACGGGGCGACACGCCGTCCCCCGGCGGCGCTCGTCTGGCGCGGGCGGATCTATCGCTGCATCCGGGCCACCGGCCCCGAACGGATCGTTCCCGAATGGTGGCTCGACGATCCGGCATGGCGCACAGGCCTGCGCGATTATTGGCGGATCGAAACCGATTCCGGTCGGCGCTTCTGGGTGTTCCATACGCCGGAGGTGGACCTGGAGCGAACCACCCTGTCGAGGTGGTACGTCCACGGCATCTTCGCATGAACAGTAGACCACAAGGATTCGCGGAACTCTGCGCGACGAGCAACTTCACCTTCCTGACCGGCGCGTCGCATCCCGAGGAGATGGTCGAGCGCGCCGCCGCCCTCGGACTGGAGGGCATCGCCATCGCGGATCGCAACAGCCTCGCCGGGGTCGTCCGCGCCCATGCGAGGCTGAAGGCCATGGCGAAGGAAGCCGCCGGGATCGCCGACAAGCCACGCCCGAAGGGTGTGACCAACGAAGACGTTCGCGAACATGCTTCCCGCACACAGGCACGGAAACTGCGGATCAGGAAAGACTCGTCGGATCGTCGGGAAAGACCCGATCCGCCCCCGCTCGTTCCCGAATGCGCTTTCATTCCGAAGTCCATCCCTCGTCTCGTGGTAGCGTCACGGCTCGTCCTGACCGATACCAAAAGCAGGATCGTGGCCCTGCCGACGGATCGCAGCGCGTACGGGCGGCTGTGCCGCTTGCTAACCACCGGCAAGCGCAGGGCAGGGAAGGGCGAATGCGATCTTGCCTTCGCCGACCTGCATCAATGGGGTGAGGGTCTGATCCTGATCGCCTTGCCACCTGATCCGCTCGATCATGATCCGGCACAGGTAGCAAACGAGATCGGTGAACTGGCCCATCGTTTCCCCGGCTCGGTCTATCTCGGCGCGGTCCCCCGCTATGACGGGCAGGATGCGGAGCGTATCGATACCCTCGCACACTTGTCGAAAGCCGCCGCCGTACCGATGGTGGCAACGAATGCACCCATGATGCATCGCGCGGCACGGCGGCGCATCGCCGACGTCCTGACCTGCCTTCGCACGGGCGTGACCATCGACCGGATCGGCAAGCACGCGCTGGTGAATGCCGAACAGCGGTTGCGCAGCGCCGAAGAGATGGCCCGGCTCTTCGCCCGGTATCCGGAAGTCGTGGACCGAACGCTCGATATTCTCCGGCATTGCCGGTTTTCCCTCGACGACCTGCGCTATGAATATCCCGACGAGATTATCGACGGGGAAGGACCGCAGCAGCGCCTCGAACGGCTTACCCGTGAAGGTCTGGTTTGGCGCTACCCCGAAGGCGTCCCGGAACCTCTTGCCGCCACCGTGCGCCGCGAACTGTCCCTCGTCGGAAAACTCGGCTTCGCCCCTTACTTCCTGACCGTCCACGAGGTTGTCAGCTTCGCGCGGGAGCGGGGCATCCTCTGCCAAGGTAGGGGGTCGGCGGCGAACTCTGTCGTCTGCTATGCCTTGGGCATCACGGAGGCCGATCCGGAACTCATCTCAGGGGTCTTCGAGCGCTTCATATCGGAGGCGCGGGGCGAACCACCCGATATCGATGTGGATTTCGAGCACGAACGCCGCGAGGAAGTGATCCAGCACATCTACGAGCGCTACGGGCGCGAGCGGGCAGGGCTGTGCGCGACGGTCATCCACTTCCGGTCCCGCGCCGCCATCCGCGAAGTCGGCAAGGTGATGGGTCTGTCGGTCGATACGGTCTCCGCCATCGCCGGTCAGACATGGCGCTGGTCCTCCGAAGGGATCGACCCGAAGCAGATCACCGAGATCGGCCTCGATCCGACCGACCGACGCCTGCGCCAGACGCTGGAACTGACCCGCGAGATCGTCGGCTTCCCGCGCCATCTGAGCCAGCATGTCGGCGGCTTCGTCATCACCGCCGGGCGTCTGGACGAACTCGTGCCCATCGAGAACGCGGCGATGGCGGATCGCACCGTCATCGAATGGGACAAGGACGACATCGATACGCTCGGCATCCTCAAAGTCGATATTCTCGCCCTCGGAATGCTTACCTGCCTGCGGAAAACCTTCGGCCTCGTCGCCGAGACGGGGGGCAAACGCTACAGCCTCGCGACGCTGCCCCAAGAGGACGGGACGGTCTACGACATGCTCTGCGATGCGGACTCGCTCGGCGTCTTCCAAGTCGAGAGCCGCGCGCAGATGAATTTCCTGCCGCGAATGCGCCCGCGCACCTTCTACGATCTGGTCATCGAGGTCGCCATCGTCCGCCCCGGTCCGATCCAAGGCGACATAGTCCATCCCTATATCCGCCGCCGCAACGGGCAGGAGAAGGTGGACTATGTGAAGGACGAGCTACGCGCGATCCTCGGCATCCCGCTGTTCCAGGAACAGGCGATGCAGATCGCCATGACCGCCGCCGATTTCACGCCCGACGAGGCCGATGGCCTGCGTCGCGCCATGGCGACCTTTCGCAAGACCGGCACGATCCAGAGTTTCGGGCACAAGTTCGTGGCGCGCATGGTAGAGAAAGGCTACCCACCTGAGTTCGCCGAACGCTGCTTCCGCCAGATCGAAGGGTTCGGGGAATACGGGTTCCCCGAAAGCCATGCGGCCAGCTTCGCGCTGCTGGTCTACGCCTCCGCCTGGGCGAAGCGGTATCACCCGGCGGCGTTCGCCTGTTCGCTGCTGAACTCTCAGCCCATGGGCTTTTATGCCCCGGCCCAGATCGTGCGCGATGCGCGCGAGCATGGGGTCGAGGTTCGTCCAGTCTGCATCAATGCGAGTTGGTGGGACTGTACGCTGGAACCACACATCGCCCCCGCACCACGTACCGGGGAGCGCGGATGGAAGGACGCCGATGCGGGCCGGTTTGCCCTGCGCCTCGGTCTGCGCCTCGTGAAAGGGATCAGCGAAGAAGACGCGGGCTGGGTCTCGGCGGCACGGGGGAACGGTTACTCGGATGTGGAGAGCCTGCAACGCCGGGCCGGACTTCATCCGAAGACCGTTCGACGGCTGGCGGAGGCCGACGCTTTCGCAAGCCTCGATCTGGATCGCCGGTCTGCTCTATGGGAAGCGGGCGCGATCCCCGGCAAGACGCTGCCGCTCTTCGGCAACACGCTGGAAGGGGAGGGCGTCGCTGAAGGCATCGACGAGCCGATTCCGGACCTGCCGCCGATGACGCGCGGCGAGGAAGTGGTCGAGGATTACGTCGCGACCCGCTTGTCGCTCAAGGAACACCCGCTGACGCTGCTTCGCCCCGGTCTGGTGGTGGAGGAAGGCTGGGATCCTCCACGCCCTTGTGCCGCGTTATCGGAAGTGCCCGATGGCTGGATGGTGGGCATCGCGGGACTGGTCATCACGCGCCAGCGTCCCGGCACGGCATCGGGTGTGATCTTTCTCACCCTCGAAGACGAAACGGGCGTGGCCAACGTCGTCGTCTGGCCGAAAATCTACGAACGCTTCCGGCGGGCGGTCATCGCGGGACGGCTCCTCCACGTTCACGGCCAGCTTCAGCGTGAAGGGATCGTCGCCCATCTCGTCGCACGCCGGATCGACGATATGTCGGAGCGTCTCGACAGGCTCGGGGATGCGGGAAGCATCGACGTCTCGTCCAACCGTGCCGACCACACGAAACGGCCCGCGCCGCCCTCGACCCATATCGCCCCCCGAGCGCGCCATCCGCGCGATCAGGCCAAGGCGATGTTTCCGAGCCGGGATTTCCATTGACGGGCAGGCGAAGCCGAGCGGGCCACAGGCTCCATCAGTACGAGCCGTTGAGGATGTCCATCGCACGAATGATGTCGTCCCGGTACATGGATACGCTATGGCCGGTCGGCTCCAGCGCCGTCACCCGCCCGCTCGCAATGTACATCGTGGCCAGGGTATAGGTTTTCCCGTCGAATCTTACTTCCGGATCGAGGCGCGGTATTGCGGGATATCCCTGCATCAAGGGGATCACCACGACACGCCGGCGATCGGGGAGATCGTCGGCGCTGACGACGACGCCGGGATTGCCATCGAACCGGACGACCTCGAACTGTTTCATTCAGCCCCCGCGAAGGGACCGTCGCCGAAACCCGCGAAGGGATTGGGATTCTCGTCCTGCCACGCAGCTTGTGCGGCAAAAGCATCCCGATTGTCCTCGATCCACTGCGCCCGCGCTGCTGTTCTAACGGCCTGTGCCAGCGCGGCATTGCACACATCGCTCACGTTGAGGCCGAGTTCCTTTGCTTCTCGCAGTGGCCCCTCATCGAGCGTCACGCTCGTCTTTCGGCGGCCCTTTGCTCCCTTGGCCATCTCGGATGCCGTACTCATAATTTCGTTCCCCATTTGGTACCCTCGATCATACCGCTAAAAATACCTCTTGTCCATCGAACCCTTGGGTTTGCCGAGGTTACAGGGATGCGCTCCTGCAAGGACGTCTTCACCCGACGCCTTCGGCTTCGATCAGTCGCGGGGTGCGAAGCGCGCGAATGATCGCCCTTTCGTTTAGGCCGAAGGCCGAGGCGGCAGAGCCGCCTCGGCTGCCGGTCAGGCGCCGCCGTTGGCGTCGCCCTTCGGCGTGTGCTTGACGAGGATGTGGAAATCCTCGGTGACGAGATCGACGGTGTAGACCGTCGCGCCGTCCTTCTCGTAGGAGCCGTTGCGCAGGCGGCCCGTCGCGCGGACGATATCGCCGGGCTTGGTGTTCTCCGAGATGTACTTGATCGTGCGCTCGGCAAAGACCGTGATGGTGTTCCAGTGGGTGTTGTCGTCCCAGGAGCCGTCGTCCTTCTTGCGCGGATAGTCCGAGGCGATGTTGATCTTGAGGGTCGTGCCGACTTCGGCGATGCGGCCGATCCGTCCGATGATTTGAAATTCAGCAGTGCCACGCATGGGGTAGTCCTCCGGTTGGTTGTTTCGATGGCTTCGTCCCGGCCGGAAGGGGAGGCGCGATCAAGCTGAAAGACGGAGGGTCCGCGCCTTGGCGTGGAAACCGTAATGACCGAAGGGAGTGGTTTTCTGCTTGATCGGGTCCAACCCAACAAAGGTACCAAAACCACCACAGGATTTCATGGTCTGGAGCGCTTGAGATCGTGTTTTCTGATCCAGTTTGAGAGATTGGCAGGGGTGGTGGTGTAGCGCTTTGCAATGAAGGCTTGGGTTGACCCGTTGGCGAGGAGCGCCTCGATTTCGGGGCGGAAGGCATCGAGCTTGCTTTTGCCTGGCCCCTTTGGTCTTCCGAGTGGTAGTCCGGATGCCTTCCGGGCGCGTAGAGCCTCGGTTGTTCTGGCGGAGATGAGGTCGCGCTCGATCTCGGCAGCCATTGAGAATGCCATGGCGACGATCTTACTCTGGATAGTGTCGTCGAGCCGCCAGTTACCTTTGATGGCGTAGACCCGTATATGTTGCGTGGCGGCAATGGACAGGATTTCCATGCATTCGAGCATGGAGCGCCCAAGCCGTGAGAGTTCACTGACGATCAAGGCATCACCTTCGCGCAGGTCGTCGAGCACGGTTGCGATCTTGCGCTTTCGCCAGGGTATTTTGCCGGAGACCTTTTCCTCGACGAATGTGACACGTCCAAGGTCTTCGCGGTTGGCAAGGGCGAGGATGTCTGCCCGATTTTTGTCGAGGCCCTGCGCCTCGGTGGAGACCCGTAGGTAGCCGATCGTTTTGGATGCTGTTGAGCCCGTTTTTCCGGTCATTCGATAAAATCCCGATATTCTGGAAATTACCGTATCGAACGATATGCTTTATTCAATGATTTTCGTTTGATTTTTCCGCTATCGGAAACGTTCGTTTTCAGCATAATTTTTCAGCTTGGATTTGCCCCATGCCCCGAATGCGCATTCTCAGCGCCGCCGATCAGACGCGCCTTGAGCGGCCTCCCGTTTTCGACAGCGCCGAGCGCAAGCGGCATCTCGATTTTCCCCGAATGGTGCTGGAGACCACACAGGGCATGCGCAGCCCCACCAATCGGATCGGGTTCTTGCTGTCCTACGGCTATTTCCGCGCCGCCCGGCGGTTCTTCACGTCGGAGGACTTCCATCCTCGCGATATTGCCCATGTCACGCGTATGGTCGGGGCGGCACCGGAAGATTTCGAAGTCGATGCCTACAAGGAGACCACGCGCCTGCGGCATCAACGGTTGGTTCTCGATCTTCAGGGGTTCC
>CALFVD010000115.1 GCA_937928005.1 uncultured Neomegalonema sp.
TTTTGAAGGAGCTAGCCTACATGCTGCGCTGAAAATGCCTTGATCCGCTCGACCATTGCGCCAAGGCCGTTACTCCGCTGGGGGCTTAGATGAGTCGATAGGTCGAGTCGCTGTAACTCCGCAGCAACATCCGTTTGTAGAATTTCTTTCGCAGGAAGCCCTGAGAGCATCGTGTGGAGAATCGCAATCAGGCCGCGAACGATGTGCGCGTCACTATCGCCATCAAATTCGACTCGCATTCCGCCACGATCATCGGATATCGCCCGACTATCGATCCAGACGCGGCTAACGCAGCCATCAACTTTCGTAGAGTCTGTCTTGCGCCCTTCGGGCAGGGGATCGAGCTTTTTGCCCAACTCGATCACATGGCGATAGCGTTCTTCCCAGTCTTCGAGAAATTCAAAATCTTCGACAAGATCGTCATAGTTCTTTCTGCCCATCATATCCTCCCAGATCGCAGGCTATAACTAGAACAATAAGCGGACAATTCCATCCCATTACGGACTTTTTGGATTCACCGCCGCCAACGGGCTTTTGGATTGAGCAAAGCTTGGGGAGAAAGGGTCAGGCAATACTGACCGATTCCCTTTGCCAATCCACATAGCGCACGAGCCTGAGATTGGCTTAGGCCGTAGATGATGCCGAGACGGCGATTATCGCGGCGGCGAGTGACGATCTTCGACGGCAGAGTTATGGCCTTTGTGGCGATTGCGTTGACTGCTTTGAGCCGGGTATGGGCGGCGCGATCACTGTCGAAAGCGCCCAGCGAGACGGCCCAGCCGGATAGGGGCGGCGGGGGTGGAGGTGCGGGTGCGGGCGAAGGTTTGCGTGGTAGCGCACGAGGGATCGGGGTTGGCTTTGGCAAGGCGGCTCTACGCTGTGGCACGGGCTGTAGCACAGACTTTGGAACGGTCATGGGGCGTGGGGGCGGGATGTAGGTGTCGGGAATCTTTGGCGTGGCCTTCGCAACGACCGCCTTACCGCCCTTGCAGGAGCCGATATCGGGCGCAGTGGCGGGAACGGGAGCGCCGGGGGCGAGCGCCCTACCCTTCTTCTTACCTTGGCCCAACCGGTCAAACCCATCATCAATCAGGGCTTTTACGGCGGTGAGGCGAGCGGCTTTGCGTTTATGGCCCAGTGTTACGGCGAGGACGCGGCGACCATCACGCTCGACCAGACCGGCAATGTTGTATCCGGCGGCACAGGTGAAGCCGGTCTTCATCCCCTGCGCCCCCAGCACACGCCCAAACAAGGGGTTGGTGGTGGTCACACGCCGCCCCCCCGCGCGGGTGCCGCGTTCGGAGAACAGCGTGCTGCGCTCCGGGTGCTCGGTGAGCAGGGCTTGGGCGAGGATGGCGACATCGCGGGCAGTGGTGTGCTGACCGGGGGCGGGCAGGCCGGAGGCATTGGCATAGCGTGTGTTGACCATGCCAAGACGCGCGGCGGCGGCGTTCATGCGGGCGACGAAGGCGGTTTCATCCCCCGCAATGGCATCAGCCACGGCGACGGCGGCATCGTTCTTCGAGCCGATGGCGGTGGCGGCGAGCAGGTCGCCGAAGGGAATTTTCTGCCCCTTGCGTATGCGCAGGCGTACAGGCGGCTGGCGCGCGGCTTTGGCGGAGATTGTGACGGCTTCATCATCGGTGATCTCGCCCGCCTCAAGCGCGGCAAAGGCGATATAGGCGGTCATTAGCTTGACGAGGGAAGCGGGGTGGCGGATGGCGTCTGGCGCGTCAGCGACGAGGATTTCCTTGCGGTCCACATCGACGGCAATCTGGGCGGCTTGGACAGGGGTCATCATAAGCGCAATAGCCATGCAGACCCCGGATAACCCTACGGGTTTAAGGGGATGCGGGCGGGGTTTCAGAGCGAGGCGAGCCATGCGGCGGCCTCCTCCATGGTGGCGGCGGTCGGGCAGGCGACGGGGGGGCGGGCGATGAGGATGACGGGCAAGCCCCGCATCCGCGCGCCTTCAATCTTCGGATAGGCACCCTCTCCCCCCGCATCGCGCGTAACCAGCGCCTCGATACGATGCGCCTGCATCAGTTTGGCTTCCGCATCGGCGGTGAAGGGGCCGGGTTCGGCGGTCAAAGTGAAAGCGGCAAGACCCTCGCGCGTGGGGTCGTCACTGCGCGAACGCACGAGGTAATGGCGCTGCGGATCGGCGGCGAAGGCAATGCGCTCGGCGCGGCCAAGGCATAAGAAAACGCGCGACCAATCGGGCAACAAGGCGGCACGGGCGGCTTGTGGATCA
Organism: uncultured Neomegalonema sp.; assembly: GCA_937928005.1. Lineage (GTDB taxonomy): Bacteria > Pseudomonadota > Alphaproteobacteria > Rhodobacterales > Rhodobacteraceae > JAHDDY01. The sequence goes on from CALFVD010000115.1 coordinate 2,255, forward strand.
GCGACGATACGCCAGTCATCGCCTTCAACCGGCGACCATCCGGGGCGGGCATAGCGCAGAAGCGGAATGCCCGCACGGGCGCAGATGGCGGCGACTTCGGCATGGGTTTCGCGCTCGCAAGGGTGGCTGGCGTCGATGACGGCGCGGGCGCGGGGCGCGGCAGGCAGAGTGTCGATAATCTGCGCATCGGGCAGCATCTCGGCCAGCATCCGCCCCTCGCGTGAGCCAGCGACGATCAGGACAGGGTCAGGTGTTTCGGTCAGCAAGGTCGATCACCTCGACACCCTTCGGCCCGGCGGAAAGGGCCACCTCACCGCGCTTCATGCGTAGGGCATCTTCGCCGAACAGATCGCGCCGCCAACCGCGCATGGCGGGCACGTCGGCATCATCGCGGATGGCGATGGCATCGAGATCGGCGCTGGAGGCGACAAGGCGCTCGGCAACCCCGGCCTTGGCGGCATTGGCGCGCAGCAATGTGCGCAACAAATCAGCGAGGGCCGATTGCACGGCATCGGGTTTCTGGGGCGGTTTGGGTGGGTCGATTTTCTCGCCTTTAGCGGCATTGGCGAGGGCGTCGAGCATACCTTTCGCGGCGCTATGCGAAAAGTTTTCGCGGCGCGACATGCGCCCGCTGGTCAGACCCTCTGGCGTGGTCGGGCGGGCGGCGGCGATTTCCATCAGGGCATCATCGCGCAGCACACGGTTGCGGGGCACATCACGGCGCTGGGCCTCGGATTCGCGCCATTCGGCGAGGGCACGCGCGGCGGTGAACAGTTTTACCGTTGGGCCACGCATCTTGAGCCGCTGCCACGCTTCGGCGGGGTCGACGCGATAGGTTTCAACCGCCTCCAAAACGTCCATCTCCTCGCGCAACCAATGGGAGCGGCCCTCGCGCTCCAAGCGTTGGGCGAGGTGTTCATAGATATCGCGCAGATGGGTGACATCGCCAATGGCGTAGTCGAGTTGCTTGGTCGAGAGGGGACGTTTCGACCAATCGGTGAAACGGGAGGACTTGTCGAGGGACGCGCCGACGATGGAACGGACCAGCTTTTCATAGCCGACCTGATCACCGAACCCACAGACCATGCTGGCGATTTGCGTGTCGAAAACAGGGGTCGGGACGGCATTGGCGAGGTTGACGAAGATTTCGATATCCTGCCGCGCCGCGTGGAAGATTTTCAGCACATCACGGTTGGCCATCAACTCGAATAGCGGAGCCAGATCAATGCCATCGGCCATCGGATCAATGATTGCCGCGCCATCGGCCTCGAAATCATGCTGTGCCTCGCCCTCGCGCTTCGGGCGGCCCACCTGCACGAGACAGAGGATGGGCCAATAGGTGCGCTCGCGCATGAATTCGGTATCGACGGTAACGTAGGGACTGGCCGCGTAATCATCGCACAGGGCGCGTAGGTCAGAGGTGGTGGTCACGGCGCGCAGGGACATGGGCGGGCTTTCTCGGTTGTGTTGCGCGCGCAATGTAAAGGGGCGAAGGGGAAAGATATAGGGGGATTTTTGGGAGATCGATCAAACCGATCCTGTTGTTCTGCGGCTTGCTCCACGAGTGTCCTGTATAATTATTACTTCACGCATAGGCTGCATCATGCATGAAGTTCAACGAGATTTTCTGCTGGCAATGATGTTGGGGCGGTGACCTGTCTGCGAGGATTTCAGCAGCTCTTCGGTACATGAGAGTTGTTCGTATTGTCCTGAGGAAGGCGGTTGTGGAGGGTTCGCGCCGCCGCAAGCCGCAGGATACCCCCTGTACTGAAAATTTCAGCACCACAAGGAGCGGGTTGTTACAGAAAAAATGCCAGTCGCGACGGAACACTTCGCACGCACCTTTTGTCACTGCAAGAAGGCAACATGACGCCTGACCAAACAGTGGAAGCAATCAAGGCGAGTATTGTCAAAGCGGGCTTCCCATTCAACCAAGTTCCAGCAGCAGAATCCGCCGCAGCTTACGCATTATCTGGTGGCGACCCGGTCGTTTGAGAACGGATTTACAATGATTATGCCGAACCGGGCGAGACAGATAGAACGAGCTTTCTCAATTCGCTTTGTTGGGTGTCATAAATTTGTTGGGTGTCATAAACAAGGCACCCGAACCTACCGCAACGGCGAAAATGCCGTCGCTTTCAGCAAGCGGTTCTCCATGCGTTCGATATACGGAAAGGTCTTCGGGATGAAGGCCAGCCATTCCGGGTCGGCGTAGAGGGCCGCGCGCTTTTGTTCGCGTTCGGCGTGGCTGGCATAGCGCCACATGTGGACCACCTGATTCAGTGTCCCGCTCTCGGTCGTGAACCACCCCACCGGCTCGCCAAGGTGGCGCGTATGCGGCATCCAGCCCTCGGCTTCGTAGAGCGCGAGGTATTCGGCCACCTTGCCGGTCGCGATGGTGTAGGTGCGTTCTTCGAGGATCATTATTTCGTTCCTTTTCCGCTTCTCTTCTCCCTCCCCTTTTACGGGGGAGGGCCGGGGTGGGGGTTCTCTGGACAAGGAAAGCTTCCAGACCCCCACCCTGCCCTCCCCCGCAAGGGGGGAGGGTTCCAGAAGGCGCTACACCGCTCGCCCCGCATTTTCCCCCGCCACCGCACCAAAGGCAATCGCGGTCAGCAGGCCGTTCCCCGACAAATACCCCGAAATCTCGGTCCCCGATACCCCGCAGGCCGCGCCGCCGCCCGCGTAGAGGTTGGGGAACGCGCCCCCCTCCGCCCGCATCACCCGCGCGGTATCGTCGATCATCAACCCGCCCTGCGTATGGAATAGCGCGCCCGTCACCTTCACCGCCGCATAGGGGGGGCTGAGAGCGGGCTGGCCGGTAAAATCCCGTCCATGCGGGTCGGTCGCCCCCGCCTGACAGGCCCGCGCCTCGGCCAGCGTCGCCCGCAGCGCCGCCTCCGGCAGTTTGATTGCCGCCGCCAGCGCGCCCTCATCCGCCGCCTCGATCACCGCCCCCGCGCCTTCGGCATCGCGAAAATCGGGGAAGCCACGCGCGAAGGCGAGCAAGCGCGCGTCAAAGATATTCCACGCGATCCCCCCCGGCTGTGCCAGCACCGCCGTCGATTGCTCGGAATACCCCGCATGTTCGTTCGAGAAGCGCGCGCCGCCCGTGTTCACCTGCACGCCCCCCTCCATCATCAACGCCCATGTGATCAGCACGCCATGTGGATGGGCCAGCGAGCCATGCCCTTGTCCGGCGCTCAGGCAGCGCATCTGCGCCCCCAACGCCTCGCCCCATAGCACCGCATCGCCGGTATTGCCCAGATGGCCGTAATAGGGGGCATCGGCCATCATTGGGATATGCTTGGCCACCAACGCCCGGTTTGCGCCATAGCCGTTACAGGCGAGGATCAGTGCATCGCAACCGATAATCTCGGTCGCGCCATCGGGCCGCTGAATGGTCACGCCAATGATCCGGTCGCCGTCACGGTGCAAAGCGGTCGTGCGCGCATCCGTCAGTAGCGCCACTCCCGCCGCCTCCGCCGCATTCCCCAGCCGCGTCATCAGCGCCGCGCCGGTCATTTCCGGCACTGCATGCATTCGGTGCCGCGCATGGCCGGGATAGAGGAAATCGTCCAAGACCCGCCATTCCAGCCCATGCGAATCGGCCAGCCATTCCAAGGCAGGCCCAATGCTGCGCGCCGCCAGATCGACAAGCGCGCCTTCCGCCGAGCCATGTGCCTTGGCCCGGATATCAGCGGCAAAGATGGCCGGATCGTCCTCGATCCCCTGCGCCGCCTGAAACCGTGTACCCGGCGCGGGCACGAAGCCCGACGACATGGCGGTCGAGCCGGTCGGCACCGCATCCCGCTCGACCACCACCACCTCCGCCCCCGCATCAGACGCCGCCAGCGCCGCCACCAGCCCGCACGCCCCGCCCCCGATCACGAGGACCGGCGCATGAGCGTCGAAGGCGGCGGGCGGCGGCAGGATCATACCCCAATCTCCGCGACCATCTCGTCGCAGGTCACAATCCGCGCCACGGGCGCCAACGCCGCAATCGCCGTCTCATGCGTCTCCACCGAAAACGCCGCGCAACCATCCGACAGCACCGTCACGTCGATATCGCGCACATGCGCATCGCGCACCGTCGAGGCAACGCCGCCATTCGTCACGATGCCACAGACGATCAGCGCGCGGATACCCGCCTTCTTCAGCATGAATTCCAGCCGCGACTGGTAGAAGGCCGAATAGGCCACCTTTTCCACCGCGATATCAACGGGCTGCAACTCATCAACGATCCGATTGCCCCAGCCCCCGGACACGAAATCCCCCTTACGCAGAAAAGGCCGCATAGCCAGCAGATGCGGTGAGATGAACGGTTCACCCCCCTTGCCCGTCGCTAGCGTGAATTGCGTCGAGACAACCCAGCCTCCGGCGGCGCGTATGGCCTCGGCCACAGGCAGCACCCGCGCAGGCAGCGCCGCGATCTGCGGCGAAGACTGACCGCCCCGCGCATAGGCACCGTCCGGGTGGATGAAGTCGTTCTGTAGATCGACGATCAGGAGGGCGGTGTTTTTCATATCTATCTGCCCCGCACTCGATGCAGAGCCTCCTTCAATTCTGCGCTTGCTCCAAGGAAGCTCCGCATCGAGTACGGGGCAGCGCATTAACTGTCACGGCGAATAACCAAATTCCCATACTCGTCCACCACCCCCACCAATCCGGGATCGATGAATATCGTCGTATCCGCCTGCTCCAGCAGGCACGGTCCCGGCACCCGCTCGCCTATGGCAATCCCCATCCGATCATAAACCGGCGCATCGACCATCGCCCCATCGGCCCAAAGCGCGCGCGTACCAATCCGGCATTCGGCCAGCGGCTTGCCATCCACCGGCGCAAAGGCCCGCATGTCAAAGCGCGGACGCCGCCCCAGCGCAGCCACCCGCGTATTCATCACCCGCATCGGCACACCCTCCAACAACCGCCCATACTTGGCCCGATACGCCGCATCGAAGGCCGCCGCGATATCGGCCTCGGTCAGTTCACCTTCCGGCATGGTCAGCGGCACTGCAACGGCGTGGGTCTGCCCGGTATAGAGCATATCCAGCTCGTAGACCGTCTCGACCCCCTCGAACGCCACCCCCGCCTCGCCAAGCAACCCGTGCAGCTCATCCGCTGTCGCCCGCATGACCGCGCCCAACGCCCCGGCATCCGCCGCCGCCAGCGGCGCATTCACCGTCTGCGTCCGGTCGTGGCGCATATCTGCCACCACACAGCCCAACGCCGACGTGACCCCCGGAAAGCGCGGCACAATGGATGCGCCAAGGCCCGTCTCCAGCATCAGCGCGCCGGTATGCAACGCCCCGCCACCGCCAAAGGGCATCGCCGCAAAATCGCTAGGGTCATGCCCCCGCTCGATGCTTACCAGCCGGATTGCCCCAGCCATCAGCGCGTTCGCGACCTTCAAAATCGCCTCCGCCGCCTCCATCGGGCCAAGACCCAGCGGCTCGCCTACCCTAGCGATAATCGCCGCCCGCGCCGCGTCGATATCCAGCCGCGCCAGCTTGCCCCCAATGGGCCGGTCGGGGTTGATCCGCCCCAGCACGAGGTTCGCATCCGTCACCGTGGGCCGGTCGTTGCCTTGTCCGTAACAGACCGGACCGGGATTCGACCCCGCACTCTCCGGTCCCACGCGCAGCAACCCGCTCGCATCGACCGAGGCGATGGACCCGCCCCCGGCACCGATGGTGGTAATCTCGATCATCGGCGCGCGGATCACCATGCCAAAATCAACGGAAGTCTGCGCCGCCAGTGCCGCTTCGCCCTCCGCGACTAGGCTGACATCGAATGACGTGCCGCCCATATCGCAGGTGACGATGTTCGGGAAACCCGCCGCCCCGGCAATCGCTTTGGCCGCAATCACACCCGCCGCAGGGCCGGAAAGGGCCGTGCGCACCGGCTGCGCCTTGGCCGTCTCAACCGACATAACCCCACCGTTGGATTGCACGATGAGGAGATCACGGCCCGCGCCGCGTTCCGCCAATGCGTGCTCCAGCCGATCCATATAGGACGACACCAGCGGTTGCAGATAGGCATTCAGCGTCGCCGTCGATAATCGCTCGAATTCCCGGATTTCGGGCAAAATCTCCGTCGCCGCCGTCACGTAAGAGGTCGGCCAGACCTCCCTCACCGCCGCCACCGCCGCCCGCTCATTCGCATCATTCGCATAGCCGTTGATGAAGAACACGCAAACCGCCGTACATCCTGCCTCCAACAACACGCGCGCCCGCGCCCGTACCGCGTCCAGATCGACCGGCGTATGGATCGTACCATCCGCCAGCACCCGTTCATCGACCTCCAGCCGTAGGTTGCGTGGGACCACAGGCCCATACTGCCCCCACAGACCCCATGTCGTGGGCCGGTCACGCCGCCGCATCTCCAGCACATCGCGAAAGCCCGTCGTTGTGATAATCCCCGTCTTTGCGCCCTTGCGCTCCAACAGGGCATTCGTGCCGGTCGTCGTCCCATGCAAAACGGTGGCGATATCCCCGAAATCCCCGATCAGCGACCCGATCCCCGCGATAAACCCTCGCGACTGATCATCCAGCGTCGAGGGCGTCTTGGTCGTGGTGACAGCCCCGCTTGTCCGATCCAGCACGAAGATATCGGTGAACGTGCCGCCCACATCGACCCCGATTACATATCGGCTCATACATACCCCAACTTCGCATCGCGTAACCGCGCCGCTTCATCCCGCTTGGCAGGGTCGCCATAGCCGCCACCCCCCGGCGTTTCCAGCCGCAATCGCCGCCCCGCCGCCAGCTTTGCGCCATGCAGCTTCGACACCATCGGCGGCTCCGCATAGCCGTCATCCGTCTGCCATGAAAACCGTGTCATCGCCGCATCCGCACCGCCTGCCACCCCCGGCGGCGCAAACCGCCCCCGTTCCCCAAACAGCGTGACGTCGGCTTCTCCTTTCAGCAATTCGATCTCATAGACCGCGCCCAAACCACCCCGATGCCGCCCATCACCCCCCGATCCATCGCGTAGCGCCCATTGCGTGAACCGCACTGGATAAGCGGCCTCCGTAATCTCCAGCGGCGGGATCGTTGCCGTTGAAATCGGTGCGTTACCGTGGTTCAGCCCATCCCCCAGCGGATGCCCACCATGCCCCCCGCCAAAGAAGCTGAACATCACCCAGCGCGAGCCATCCCCGCGAAACCCCGACAGCGATAGCGCGTTAATCGTGCCATAGGCGCAGCCGTTTGACCGCTCCGGCGCGATCTTGGCCAATGCCTGAAACATCACGTCGATTAGCCGCATGATCGTCTCGGTATAGCCCCCCGTAGGCTTGGGCGCGCGCACCGACAGGATCGAGGCATCATTGATCACGAACTCGACCGGCTCCAGCACCCCGGCATTGGCGGGCACCTCGCCAAATATATGTTTCAACGCCACGTAACAGGCCGCAATCGTGGTCGAGCGCGAGATGTTCACCGGCCCGGCACAGGCCGCCGCCGACCGCGAGAAATCCAGCGTCAGCGCATCGCCCTTCACCGTCATGTCCAGCGCGATTTTCAGCGGTTTATCCATGACGCCATCATTATCGAGCCAGTCCTCCACCGATACCGTCCCATCTGGCAACGATGAAATACAGTCCCGCATAATCATCGCCGCCCGTGCCTTCAGCGCCCCCATCGCCGCCGCGACCGTACCGTCCCCATACTCGTCTAACAGCGCATCCATGCGCTTCGCACCAAGGTCCAGCGCATTGATCTGCCCGTTCAGATCACCATATAGCGACAACGGTTGCCGCGAATTCGCCGATAGGATCGCGACGATATCGGGTCGGTATTCTCCCGCATCATACAGCTTGACCGGCGGGATCATCACCGCCTCCTGATAACACTCGGTCGCGCGCGGGTTGTAGTTGCCCGGCACCGCCCCGCCCACATCATGCCAATGTCCGACCGAAGCAAGCCAGCAGAACAACTTGCCGTCCCGAAAGAGAGGTCGCACCAGCCGGAAATCGCTCAAATGGGTGCCGCCGTCATACGGCTCGTTGAAGATCCAGACATCGCCGTCCTTCGGCCCGCCCGCGTCGGCCACGAGATCGATCACCGATTTTACCGCGAACGCCATGACCCCTACGAAGATCGGCAACCCCGATTTCCCCTGCGCCAGCGTCTCGCCCGTCACCGCGTCATAGATGCCATGCGACGCATCATGCGCCTCTGCGATTATCGGATTGAAGGCCGAGCGAAACAGCGTTGCGTCCATCTCATCCGCGATCTGCTCCAACCGCCCCTTGAGGATAGCGAGGGTGACGGGGTCTAATTCAGACATATGGGCTTCTTCTGCCCCGCACTTGATGCGGGGTAGCGGATAATAATTTAGTCTTCATATTTCGCCCCCAGCGCCAACATTTCCGGCGTCCCGATAGCCGCATTCAATCCATCGAAATCCAACATCCGGCCCGCAAACGGCCCGGTCGTCCCATGCCCCACCAGTGAGCCATAATACTCGGCGGCGGTCTTCGCCAGCGCCCGGACGATGCCACCCGGAAAGATCACCAGCGCAAATCCCATCGCTTCCAGCTCAGCAGCGGATTTCGGCGGCGTCTTTCCGCCCTCAACCATATTCGCCATCAGCGGCGCGACACCCTTCATCGAAGCCAGCGCCTCAGCCATTTCGCCCTCCGCCCGCAGCGCATCGAGAAAGATCAAATCCGCCCCGGCTTCCGCAAAGGCATGGGCACGCTCCAGCGCCGACCCCATCCCCTCAACCGCCAGCGCATCGGTGCGCGCGATAATCAACGTCTCGTCAGAGGCTCGCGCGTCCAACGCCGCGCGCAGCTTACCCACCGCCTCACCCAGCGGGATCACACCCTTACCGTCCAGATGCCCGCAGCGTTTCGGGAATGTCTGATCCTCCAACTGAATCGCATTCGCCCCCGCCCGCTCAAATACCCGCACCGTCCTTTGCACATTCAGCGCATTACCAAAGCCCGTATCCGCATCGACGATAATAGGCGCGGCCACCCGATCCCGCACAATGGCGAGCGTATCCGCAACCTCCGCCATCGAAACCAACCCAATATCGGGCCGCCCAAACCGCGAATACGCCATCGCCGCCCCCGACAAATACAACGCCTCCGCCCCCGCATCCTCGGCCAGCGCAGCAGTCAGCCCGTCACAGATACCGGGGGCGAGGACGATGGATGGGTCAGCGATGCGAGATTTGAGGGTCACAGCTTGACCTCCAGATTAAATGTAGTTACATATTTTCGAGACACACCTGAGGCGCGCGCATGATCGAATACGAGTGGGATGACGCCAAGAGCGACAAGACGCTCGAAGATCGTGGTTTTGGTTTCGACATAATGGAAGGCTTCGACTGGCGCTTCGCCCTTTGCACGGACATTCAGCATGTTGAAAACGAAGAACGAGAACTTTGGCTCGGCCCGATCAGCTCCACCCTCTACGCCGTCGTGACGACCGAGCGCGGCCGTAAAACGCGAATTATTTCGCTGCGACGGGCAGAACGCCTCGAACAACGCAAATGGATGAAGACATATGGAAATGGATAAACCACCGAAAATCCGGTTGAATACCGACGAGGAGGAAGCAGAAATCCAGAGACATATCGCTGAAGATCCCGATACATGGACTGCGCTCGAGGATGCTCCAATCCTAAAACGTGGTCGTCCAGCGGGCCAGACCAAAGAACAAGTGACCGTTCGTCTGGACAAAGATGTCATCGCCGCCTTGAAGACACCGGACGAGAAGGGCTGGCAGACACGGCTGAATGCCATACTGCGCGAGGCGGTCGGGCTGTAGGCAACGCTCAAGACTCCACCCCACCGAACCGCTTTTCCAAATGCGGGACCAAGCCGCCCGCCTCGACCATATCCATCAAAAACGGCGGCACGGGTTTGCAAGGCAGTGCCACACCCTGCGTTACGTTCTCCAGCACGCCGCCAACCGCATCCAACCGCAATTCATCGCCCTGCGCGATACGCCCCGTTTCATCGCACTCGACGGCCAACAATCCTAGATTCAGCGCGTTGCGGTAGAAGATACCCGCGAAGCTATGCGCCACCACTGCGCCAATACCGAGATGACGCAGCGCCTCCGCCGCCTGCTCGCGCGATGATCCCATGCCGAAATTCCGGCCACCCACGACGATATCGCCGGGGCGCACGCTGCCCGCGAAATCGGGGGCGAGTGCCTCCATACAATGGCTCGCCAACTCATTGATAGGTCGCTTCATATACGCCCCCGGCGCCAATGCATCCGTGTCGATATCATCGCCGAAGACCCACGCGCGGCTCATTCTGCAACCCCAGACCACGATCCGGTGCCTCGCAGGGTAGCGCGCAGCTTATCGAGACCCCGGATCAATTCCGGGGATACAAGGTCAATCATCACAGCATCTCCCTTGGATCGATGATCCGCCCTGCAACCGCCGCCGCCGCCGTACTCAGCGGCGAGCCAAGATAGACCTGTGAAGACGGATCACCCATCCGCCCTTTGAAATTCCGCGCCGTTGATGAGATGCACACCGTTCCCGCCTCCAGCCGTTCGTCGCCATACCCGGCACAAATCCCACAAGCGGAAGGTAGGATGCGCGCACCTGCCTCCTCAAATACCGCCATGATCCCCTCGTCCCGCGCCGCCTCCGTCTCGCGCACTGAGGCCGGGGCCACCAGCAACGTCACCCCCACAGCCACCCGCCGCCCCTTCAACACCCGTGCTGCCACCCGCAGATCATCCAGCTTCGCCCCCGTACACGCCCCGATATAGGCGATTGTGGGCGTCACACCCCCAAACTCCCCTACATCCGCCGCATTAGCCGGAGAATGGGGCGCGGCAATCTGCGGGGGCAATGCCGAGGCATCGAACACATGCCGCTCCTCGACTTCGGCCCCCGCATCATGCCCCCAGCCGTCGATATCCGCCGCAACGCCCAGCCCCGCCAAATGCGCGGCGGTCACGTCATCGGCCCCGATCAGGCCCGTCTGTCCGCCCAACTCGGCGGTCATATTGGCCAGCGTCATCCGCTCCGGCATCGCCATCGCGCGCACGGCATCCCCGGCGTACTCAACCGCCTGATACCGCCCGCCATCCATGCCTAGCCGCGTGCAGAGGAACAGCATCATGTCCTTCGCGAACACCCCTTCACCCAAGCGCCCCGTCCATTCGATCAGAATCGTCTCCGGCACCGTCAGCCAGATTTCCCCTGTGGCCAGCACCCCTGCCATCTCGGTCGCGCCGATGCCGAACATATACGCCCCAAATGCCCCGCCCGTAGGCGAATGGCTATCCCCCCCAACGCAGAACATACCGGGGCGCAGGTGTCCCCGCTCTGGCGTTACGACGTGACAGATGCCTTGTTCCTCATAGTAATGGCGGATCGCCTGTGCCTTTACCCAATCGCGGGTCAGGTTTTGGATGCGGCGGGTTTCCTCGTCAAAGACCGGCACGAAATGGTCGGTGGCGACGACCACGCGATTCGCATCCCAAACCCCCACCCCCAGCCGCTCGAGGATGGGCTTCACCCGCCTCGGCCCGCCGGAATCGTGGATCATGGCCAGATCGACGGCGCAGGTCACAACCTCCCCCGGCGCTGCATCCTCCCCGGACGCCCGCGCGATGATCCGCCGTGCCAATGAACGCGCCATATCGCTTTCCCCTCCGCTGCCCCTATAAAGGGGGTCAAATGCAGCGAAGTCCAGCGGGAGGGCGAAATGCCGGTCATCAATATTACGCTGATGAAGGGATACCCGGATGAGGTGTTAAACCGCCTCTGCACCCGCCTGACCGATGCGGCGATGGGCACCATTACGGCGCCAGCGGACGGCGTAACCGTCTTTGTCAACGAGGTTGCGCCCGCCGGATACATGCGCGGGCGCAGCGCCAAGACACCGGGTCCGTGGCCGCGCCCGGCCTCCGAAATCTGCCTCGACATGCTCGACGCCATCGGGCGGCGAGACGTGCCGGGCGCACAGGCGTTGATCGGCGAGGGGTTCGAGATGGTCTTCCCCGGCGGCGCACATTTCACCGATTTCGCGGCCCTATTCGAATGGTCCGCCACCCGCTACGCCCGCGCGGAAAAGCACATCGACCGGGTGGAGGAATCCTACCTAGGCGAGCGCACCGCCGTCTACATCTCCGGCACCCTCAGCGGCGAATGGACGGACGGTTCCCCCTTCGAGAACATCCGCTTCATCGACCGCTTCGAGGTGCATGGCGAGAAGATCGTCATGCAGGAGGTATGGAATGATTTGGCGGGGACGCGGGTGTGATGGGAATTAAGTCTGGTGCGAACCATGGTTCTCTACATGAGGTCGCTGCGTCAAGTTTTTCTTTGGCTTCGATTGTGCGTCACGGATTGCGGGTTGTGGTTCTCTTCGGCATCGACGCGAGGTCGTGCTACTATCCCGGTCTTTCCGCGTGTGAACCCTTGGGCGGTGCTTTGTATCAAACGCAGGTCTCACTGCAACCAACGGTCTCGCACTCATCCCTCCGGTTCGACCTCCCGTGAGGCAGGGTCGAAGCATCGTCACTCGATCACGCGGTTTGGAGTTGCTCTCCTCCCTCGCTGTAATGAGTGCCATCCTTCCAGAGCCGCAGCAGCAGGCAGGCGAGTTTCCTTGCCACTGCGACCCTCGCCTTCTTTGGGCCTACGCGCCGGATCAGCGCCAGTCCCCAGCTCTTGAGCGGTGACTGGCCGGACCAAGTGGTCAGCAGGCAATTCGCCGCCTCGTAGAGATAATGCCGGGCCATCACGTCCCCTTGCTTGCTGATGCCACCCGTCACGTCCTTTTCCCCCGACTGATAGCGTTTCGGCGTCAATCCCAGATATGCGCCGACATCCCGGCTTCGAGTGAACCGTTCCGGATCTTCGATGGTCGCCGCAAAAGCCAATGCCGTAATAGGGCCAACACACGGCACGGAGGTCAGATGCCAGCACGCCTTCGACGCCTGCACCATCGCCTTCACCCTCTTGTCCAGCACCGCAATCTGCATCTCGATACTGGCCAGCGCCTCCAGCAGGGCATTCACGCAGGCGTACAGGACATCGTCCTGGCGCGTGACCTCGCGAACCGCTGCGTCGAACTTCTTCGTCCCTTGGCGCGACGGAACCTTGATTCCAAACGGACGGAGCAATCCCCTGATCTGGCCGAAGAACGTCCGCTTGTTGCGAACGAGCTGGTCCCGTGCCGACAACAGCGCCTTCATCCGATGGCTGTCCTCCGATTTGACGAAGACCTCCGAGTACCACCCGGCTCGAAGCATCTCGGCCAGCGCCTTCGCATCCGCCTTGTCCGTCTTTACCGGACGCGCCTTCATCGCATCCGCTGCCCGGCGTGCATCCATTACAACGACGGGGAGTCCAAGCGACTTCAGCGACCGCGCCAGCCAAGGCGTCGTCGAACCCGTCTCAAGGCCAACGCGCTCGATCTTACCAGACCAGCGATAGACCGCCTCCACGATCATCTCAGGGTGCGTGTCAGAACTCCCTTGCCAAACAACCATCCCATCATCTCCGACAATGCAGATCGCCGTCGTCTTGAGACTCACATCCAGTCCAACATAATATCCCATC
>CALFVD010000116.1 GCA_937928005.1 uncultured Neomegalonema sp.
CGATCCGTTTTGCGCTGGCGAGTACGGCGCTTGCGATATGGGCGGTCACAGCGGGTAGCCCATGGCCGCGTGCGCGGCAGGCGGGGCATCTGGCTGTGGTAGGGGTTTTGCTCCATGCGGGATATCTAGGCGGCGTCTTTACCGCGATCTGGCTGGGGGTCGGGGCTGCGGTCAGCGCATTGATCGTCAGTTTGCAGCCGATCCTGACGGCGTTATTGGCTCGCTGGATGCTGGGCGAGACGATGACAGGGTGGCAATGGCTGGGCCTTGCGTTTGGTATTACGGGCGTTGCGCTAGTGGTAAGCGAGAAACTGGCCGAAGGCATTGGCGATTTGAGGGGTATTGGTTTGTGCCTCTTTGCGCTCGTTTCCATCTCGGTGGCGACACTCTATCAGAAGCGGTATTGCGCCGATGCCCCGATGCGGGCGGGTAGTGCGATTCAGTTTGCTGCCGCGTTGGCGGTGTTAGCACCATTGGCATTGTTGCTGGAGACGAATCGGGTTGATTGGACTGGGGAGTTCGCCTTCGCGCTTGGTTGGCTGGTCGTTGTATTGTCGCTGGGGGCTGTGGGCCTGCTGATGATGCTCATCCGGCAGGATTCGGCGGGGCGGGTGGCCAGCTTGTTCTTCTTGATGCCCCCTTGTACGGCGATTATGAGCTGGGCGTTGTTTGGGGAAATCTTTGGCTTGCCCGCCCTAGCCGGGATCGTTCTGACCGTTTGTGGCGTTGCCTTGGTAATGCGCGCAACTGCTGTACGGCATATCGAGGATTAATATGGCGAAGAAGGTCAGTTTGGCCGCGATGATGGCGGCGACCAGTGCCATCATATTTGGGTGTAGCACCAATCGCGGATTGCCATCGCTGGCCGAGGAAGCGCGAGCGCAGGTTAGCGAAGCCGCGCCCGTCGTTATCTTTCTGCCGGGCACGCTGGCGGCGACTCTGAAGAATGGTGAAACGGGCGAGAAGGTCTGGGGGCGCTATGATGCTCTGTCGGTCGATCCGCGGACGCCGGAAGGACTACGACAGCTTTCCCTGCCGATATCGCCAGTTGCGCCGGACATATCGGCGGAGAAGGACGCAATCCGCGCGGATGACGTGCTGCGACGCGCTGGGCGGACATTCATGGGACTGCGGGTTAGCGTGCCCATCTACGAAGATGCGTTAGCTGCGTTTCGGGATACGGGCTTGTCGGAGACCGCGCCAATGGTGGTGCCGTCACGAGGACCATCGCTAACACCGTTTCCCTATGACTGGCGGCGCTCGATCGTTGATGCGGCGCAGTCGCTGGGACGGGCAATCGAGGCGCGCGGGGAGGGGGCCGAGAAGGTCGTGCTCGTCGGGCATTCGATGGGAGCGGTCGTTGCGCTGCATTACCTGATGTATGGTACGCAATCGTTGGATGCTTCGGTGGGGCCGCCGGAAATCACATGGGCTGGGGCAAAGCATGTACGGCGGGCGGTGCTGGTCGCGCCGCCTCTGCGTGGGGCGGTTGTGGCGATCCGCAATTCGGTGAACGGAAACCATCTGGCCGGGCCGCTGGTGCCGACCTATCCGACGACTATGCTGGCGACGCACCCGTCAAGTTTCGAGCTGATGCCTCGGCCCGATATTCAGCCATTGCGCGATAAGGATGGTCGCGTGATCGAGGGTGGTCCTCTGGATGCGACCTTGTGGCAACGCGCAGGCTGGGGGCTTGCGAACCCTGAGGAAGGCAAGCAGCGGCAATGGCTGGCGGGGGCGGGCGATGACCCCAATGCACGTGGACTGGCGCGACAGGCGGCCCTGATCGACCGGGGACGGGCATATCACGCGATGGCCGACCGTCCTATCGATCCGCCGGAGGGCTTGGCCCTGCTGCTAATCGCCGGGGCGGGCGAGGATACGCCAAGTGCCGTGCAGATCGTGGATGACCATGAGGTGAAGGTAGTCTCTCGGGGGAATGGCGACGGCACCGTGTTGTATGAAAGCGCGGTGGCGGGGTTTGAAGACGCACATCCGCGTAAGCGGGTCGTGGCGGTGAAGGCCGAGCACGCGCGGATCGTGTCGGATGCCAAGGTATTCTCCCTGATCCTCGAAGCGATTGTGGCGCGATAGCTCTCACATCCGCAGTTTGGTCAAGACCTCCTCGGCAATCGAGAGAGAAGATGTCAGGCCCGGCGATTCGATTCCGTAGAGCATGACATGGCCGGGTAGGCCATGCGCTTCCGGCCCTTCGATGCGATAATCAGGGTAATCATCGCCTGCGATTTTGGGGCGAACACCCGCATAATCGGCGGTGAGTGAGGCGTCGGGAAGGCTGGGCCAGTAGCGGCGAATGGCGGCGTAGAAGCCGTCTCCGCGTGCCGGATCGACAGTATAATCAATGGCGGTTGGGTCGGCATTGTCGAGCCATTCGGTATCGGGGCCAAACTTCGCCCGGCCCGCCATGTCTAGGGTGAGGTGGACGCCCAAACCGCCGCCGACGGGCACAGGATAGATGAGACGCTCGAACGGGGCGCGGGTGGTCAGGGTAAAGTAATTGCCTTTGACCAACGCGCGGGGTGGCGGAGGGGTGAAGCCCTTGATCTGGGCCGTAATGTCCTGTGCCCAGAGACCGGCGGCGTTGACGACGTGGCGGGCGGTTAGGCGCATGGGTGTCTCGCCCCCAATTAGCAGGTCGATGCGGCCATCATCGCGGACGGAGCCGCCGTCGATAGGGGCATTCGTGACGAGCTGCGCGCCATTGGCTTCCGCCTCGCCGAGATAGGCGAGCATCAATGCGTGGCTGTCCACGATGCCGGTGGAAGGGGAGAGCAGCGCGCCGGTGACGGATAATGCAGGTTCGATGGCCATGGCCTGCGCAGCGGTGAGGGTTTCGAGATCGTCTACCCCGTTCGCTAACGCTTTGGCCGCAATGCTGGCCAGACGCTCCGTCTCCGCCGTGTCGGTCGCGACGATCAACTTGCCACAACGGCGATGAGCGATGCCATTGGCGGCGCAATACTCGTAAAGCCGGTGCTTGCCCGCTACGCAATGGTGGGCTTTGGCCGATCCAGAATCGTAATAGATGCCTGCATGGATGACTTCGGAATTGCGGGCGCTGGTCTCCTCGCCGAAAATACCGTTCTTCTCCAAGATCAGTGGGTCGAGGCCCGCTATTGCCAGCGCACGGGCAATAGCGAGGCCCACGACGCCAGCACCAATGACGACCGATTCAGTCTCGAAGGATTCCATGGGTCGAGGGTAGCGTCGCCAGTATCAGCCGCCAAGCATCCATCGGCCATCAGGCTCGAAAGCCGTGAAAACGAAGGCGAAGGTGATGTCATGGACCATAGGTTCACCTTTCACATCCGTCACCGTGAGGTTGCCGACCTCGCGCCCTCCGGCCAGATCACGGCTGTCGAGGGACGATGCCTGTCCCTTCTCCCATGCGAGGACGATGCCGTCCTCGGTTAAGGTCTTTGCGTCCACGATCCGCTCCATCGGCCATGCTCGATCCCCGACCACAACGACACGCGCCATCATGGGGATGTCGTGGGGCGGTTCTTCGCCGCGATAGAGAAACGGTCGGGCGGCGGTGTCATAGCCGACGTAAGGGTTGTTGCCGTAGCGGCGGGCATAGCCTTCGGGTCGGGCCATGATCTTGCCTTCGGGATGCCGCTTGCGGAACGAACCCCAGCTTTCGAGGCGCGACGGGAGTTTTGTGAGTGTCTTGCAACCTGTGCGCCCGCAATGGCGTCGCCCGTGAATTGTTGCCACCAGCTATCGGTCTGGCGGTCATACATGATCATGTCGGAATTACGCAGTTTGCCGGATACACCGAAATCAACGGGTGTGCCGTCGAGCATCCCATCAAAGGCGATGGCAGCATTGCAAAGCGGGCAGTAGGTGACGGTGATCGGTCGGTCGCTGAAACGATCATTTACGATCTCATGCCACATCAGGTAGCGGATCGGGTAGGCGCGGGCATTGCCGTCAATCTCTAGCGCGACCACGGCCTCGCGTTCGGGTAGATTTCCCTCATTCACGGGCACCATTTCGGGGTCGTCGATGGCGGGAATGCCGTCTTTGGGTGGCCCGCCCGACATAATCTCCGCCGGTTCGACGGTGATTGTGGTGAAGTCGGTCGATGGCCATTCCTCGGTCCAGCTACGCGGGATATCCTGCGATAGCGCCGGGGTGGCGAGCAGTAGAACGACGAGGGCGAGGGTGTAGCGCATGACCGGGCCTCCTTTGCGAAAGCCCTAGCTTGCCACGCAACTCGCCCCCGTGGGAATCACAGTTTGGCTACCCTTCGCGGCGGCGGCGACCACCGCCACGGCGTCCGCCAGAACTGGTCGATGCTGCGGCTGCGGCGGCTTCAGCGAAACTGGTACCGTCTTTGACGGATTCCATCGTCTTACAGTGTTTAATCCAAGACTGGCCGCTCTCGTCATTGTTCATCAGGAAATTAGCGGCGCGGATGGCTTCCATCTCCTGTGGGCGGACGGGGTTCATAATGGCGGATGTCATGCCGGATGCGATGGCCATGGGCAGGAATGCGCCGTTGATTCCGTGGCGGTTAGGCAGGCCAAAGCTGATATTCGATGCGCCGCAGGTGGTGTTGACGCCCAGCTCATCGCGCAGGCGACGAACCAGCGTGAAGACCTGTAACCCCGCGCTGCCCATCGCGCCGACGGGCATGACAAGCGGGTCAACCACAATGTCATGGGCGGGAATACCGAAATCGGCGGCGCGTTCGACGATCTTCTTAGCGACGGCAAAGCGAACTTCAGGGTCTTCGGAGATGCCAGTGTCGTCGTTCGAGATAGCAACAACCGGGACATTGTATTTCTTGACCAATGGCAACACGAGTTCGAGGCGTTCTTCCTCGCCCGTGACCGAATTCAGCAGCGGGCGGCCTTCGGCAGCCTCCAGACCGTTTTCCAGTGCGCCGGGAACCGAGCTATCGATGCAAAGTGGCACATCGACAATCGCCTGAATGCGGGAAACGAGTTCCTTCATCAAAGGCGGTTCGACGAAGTTGTTATCGGCGTAGCGGGGGTCTTCGGCCATCTTGTTCGAGAAGACTGCGCCAGAATTGACGTCGAGGACCGTTGCGCCGCAGGCGACTTGTTCGAGCGCGTCTTTTTCGACGGTCGAAAAATCACCCTGTTCCAGTTCGGCGGCAAGTTTTTTACGGCCCGTCGGGTTAATGCGCTCGCCAATGACACAGAATGGTTCGTCAAAGCCGATGATCACGGTCTTAGATTTGGATTCGAGGACAGTGCGCGTCATGGCATTGGCTTTCGGTAAAAGAGGGAAAAGAGTGTCATCGGGGCTTTTTGTATAGTCGCCCTTGGAACGGGTCGGATGATGACAGTAGAGGTGTCAATCACGCTTTTCATTGATCCACTCGGCGCTCTTGCCGATGCCGCCAAGCGGGAAGAAATGGACATGCGAGATATTGAAGTCGGGATTTGCGACTTTGTAACGCGCAAGATCGGTGACGAACTCGTCCGGCGTGAAGGGCAATAGTAGCTTGGTTGCGTCGGCTGCGCGGCGCTGTAGCACCCGCAGGGACGGTCCAACACCGCAAGCGATGGCGAATTTTATCATTGTTTGCAGCTTGGCGGGACCGGCGACGCCGATATGAATGGGAATGGTGATCCCTTCGCTGCGCAGGCGCTCTGCCCATTCAATCACTGGCCCTGCCTCGAAGCAGAACTGAGTCGCCAACGCCATGTCGGCATCGCTGGTCTCTGCGAATTTCTGCTTCCAGCGCAGGGCATCGGTAACGTTCTTGTCAGAGCCGTCGGGATCGATATCCTTGTTGCCTTCCGGGTGTCCGGCGACATGCAGGCGCTTGAAGCCTTTCTTGCCGAACAGGCCGGTTTCCATCAGGTCCATCGACGAGGCCAGAGTGCCATGGGGCTTGTCAACGCCCCCCGCGAGTAGCAACGCCTGATCGACGCCTGCTTCGCCCTGATAGCGGTTGATCCAGTCTTCGAGCATAGCAGCATCGGCGATGATACGAGCCGGGAAGTGCGGCATGACGTCGAAACCGTCATTCGACAGGCGCTTTGCCGTCTCGACCATCTCCTCAATGGGTGTGCCTTCAATATGGGCGATGTAGACGCGCGTGCCGGGGGCAAGGATGGCCTTGAAATCCTCGATCTTAGCCGCCGTTCGTGGCATCACCTCGATGGAGCACCCTTGCAAGAATACACTGACAGCGTGCCTATCGGCATCGGTCTGCGGATTAGTGGCGTCATTCGAGCCGAAAAGACGAGAAAGAAGGGCCATGAGGTTCATTCCTGCGAAAGATCTCAGCAAAAGTGTAATGTAATCAAGGTGAACATCAAATCGCCCCAAGATTGGGCATTTCGATGCGCTTTGTCGTCAATCCGTGATTACGTTTCACTACTGGCGGCGTGGCCGCCCGCTTCGATCAGGGCTTTGAGGGTTTCGTGGTCGAATTCTGTGTCGAGCCGGGTCGCTTCCGCTTCCACGAGAGCTTCGAGGTCATTACCTTCCAATGGATAAGGATCGCCCCGCCGCCACTCGGCAAGGTAATCATCGGTGCTGGCCGCACCTGTCTTCATTGCTGCGCGGTCAATGGCCTGCTCGAAACGTTCGGGCAGTTGGCGCTTGGCTGATTTACGTCCTGCTTTGACGATGACCTGAGCGGGCATGTCGCGCCAGTAAACGATTGTTGCTTGGGGCATCTTCTTCCTCCGAACCGACAATCCCGGATATCGCTCACATGCAAAATTACATGCGACATCCACGACTTCGCATACGTGAATTGCGACAGCGTTATGGGAGTGTGTAGCATATTTTATATTTACACATAAAGAAATCTTGATATAGTTTTTTTGTTCGCAACGGAGACCACTGCCATGACTGAATCGCAAAATGCCCCGCTCGATGTTTCTTTTGAGGTTTTTCCTGCGAAGAATGATCTTGCCCGCGCCGGGTTGAAACGCTGTGTCGATATGCTGGCGCGGCTTAATCCTCGTTTCTTTTCCGTGACCTATGGTGCGAATGGATCGGATCGGTTGCGCACAGCGCATGCGATTAATGATCTGCGTAAGGTAAGGGCAACGCTGCCATTTGCGGGACATTTGACTTGCGCTGGCGGAACGCGCGAACAGACTTTGGATGTCGCCCGCGAATATGAAGCAGCGGGTGCAAAATGGATCGTTGCGCTACGTGGTGATGGGGATGCGGGTGCAGGCGGGGCGTTTGTATCCACGCTTGGCGGATTTTTATCTGCGCCAGAGCTGATTGCTAGTCTACGCGAGAAAACGCGGTTGCGCATTGCCGTAGCGGGATATCCTGAGCCACATCCTGATTCGCGGGGGTTGGGTGCCGATATCGAGCATCTGAAGCGCAAAGTTGATGCTGGTGCGGATACCATCGTCACGCAGTTCTTCTTCGATAATGACGATTTTTATCGCTACATTGATCGGGTAAGGGCGGCAGGAATCGACGCGCCGGTTGTGCCGGGGATCATGCCGATTCGTAACTTTGATAAAATGCGCGCCTTCGCCAAGAAGTGTGGCGCATCCATTCCTGCTCGACTTGCTACGCGCTTTGAGAAGGCAGAGGCGCGCGGCATGGCCAAGGAACTGGCGCTTGCCGTATGCGCGGGGCAATGCGATGAACTGCGTGAGCAAGGCGTTAGGGCGTTTCATTTCTATACACTCAACGATCCGACGTTGACCCTCGGCACATGCCAGGCGCTGGGCCTCGACCCTGTCAATCCGGTCGATGGTGGCGAGTCGACAACCGCTAAAGTTGAAATTGACCAAGCACGCCGCGCCTGACCCCTTCCCCGGCGCGTGAAGTCCTGATAGGCTGCTGTCAACGAGATAGGGAGCCGCATAGGGACGACTCCCGTTTGAATGGAATTGCGATGGCTGCGCGAGGTCTGCTGGACTGGCGCGCGCCTTTGCATGATGAGGGGATGAGCTGTGGCGCCACCGCGCGACGCATCGCCCGGTGCGTCGTCTCATGGCGGCGGACCGGGGACAGGCAGGCCGTTTAGGAACGGCAATCAAAACAAATCCAAGCGAGAGAGACGCCCGCCACGGCAACGAGGTGGGCGGTTCGACCATATCTATGCCGCCCTCGATCTGGGTACAAATAACTGTCGATTATTGATTGCGCGTCCTGATGGGAGCAGTTTTCGTGTACTCGATGCGTTCAGCCGCGTTGTGCGGTTGGGCGAAGGTGTGGATAAGACGAACCGCCTGAGCGAGCAGGCCATGGAACGGGCCATTGATGCCCTGCATGTCTGCGCCGAGAAAATGAACCGCCGTCAGGTGACTCGTGCGCGCGCCATAGCAACCGAAGCTTGTCGTCGCGCTGATAATGGCGCGGAATTCGTTGCACGGGTACGCCATGAGACAGGGCTGACACTCGATGTGATTGGTGCGGGGGAGGAAGCGCGTTTGGCGGTTGCCGGATGTGCGCCCCTGTTTGATTCGCAACGCGAATGCCTGCTGGTCTTCGATATCGGTGGCGGCAGTACTGAGCTTGTATGGATCGATTTGCATGACATGCCGCGCGGGCGACGGCGCGATATCTTGCTGGGTGTACAGTCCGAAGGCGTCGATGCGGCAACCCTTGAGCTCGACATTCAGACATTAGCGCGTAATGCGCATTGGACATCGTTGCCGGTGGGGGTTGTCACGTTGGCGGAACGGTTCAAGGCCGTTACCAACGAGCGCGAACGCTTTGATGCGATGCGCGAATTTACGAAGTCGCTCATCGCGCCCTTTGCGGCCACGGGGGCGGGCGCTACCGAAGATCGGTTGATGCGAATGCAGCTTTTGGGCACGTCTGGCACGATTACAACACTGGCGGGCGTCTATCTCGATTTGCCGCGCTATAATCGGTCGATGGTCGATGGGTTGTGGTTGGAGCGTATGGCGCTGTCATCGCTGATTGATAATCTGCTGAAAATGACTCATGCGGAACGGTCGTTGATACCCTGTATCGGTGATGATCGTTCGGAATTGGTGATTTCCGGCGCATCCATCCTAAGCGCGATCTTGCATTACTGGCCAACTGAAAAGCTGCGCGTGGCGGATCGAGGACTGCGCGAGGGGCTGCTCTACGGCCTGATGAACCGTGAGGACGCGATTCATCGCGCGGGAGGACAGGCATGAGCAAGGAAGAGAAGGGCAGTTCGGGGCGCGGTCAGCGGCATCTGTTTACACGGGTGAAGACGGCGAAGGGGCGTAAGTTATCGTCCAAGATGTGGCTCGAACGGCAGTTAAATGATCCCTATGTCAAGCGTGCCAACGCAGAGAATCGCCGCTCGCGCGCGGCCTACAAACTGTCGGAACTGGATGATAAGTTCAAATTCTTGGCCCCCGGTAAGCGTGTAGTCGATCTAGGCTGTGCGCCGGGGGGCTGGTGCCAGATTGCATCTGAGCGGGTCAATTCGGCTGGCGAGTACAAGAAGCGACCCGCCGGATTCGTGCTGGGCGTCGATCTTCAGGAAGTCGATCCGATCTCCGGGGTTGAGTTGCTGCATCTCGATTTCATGGATGAAGGCGCAGACGATATCGTCAAGGCGGCGTTGGGCGGACCGGCGGATGTGGTGCTGTCGGATATGGCCGCGTCTTCAACGGGGCACCGGCAGACGGATCACCTGCGCATCATCGACCTGTGCGAGACGGCGGCATTGTTCGCGAAAGATGTGCTGGTGCCGGGGGGCATATTTGCCGCGAAGGTACTGCGCGGAGGGGCGGATGCAGATCTGTTGGCGCAGCTTAAGCGCGACTACAAAACAATCCGTCACTTTAAGCCCGCCGCCAGTCGCAGCGATTCGGCGGAGATGTATCTTTATGCCGAGGGCTTTCGCGGTCGTGATTGAACAACGCGGGTTGGCACGGGTTGCGCATGGTCTCACAAGGGTTTAGATATTTCCGATAGAAACGCTAAGGTTTGACGGGACGACGATGAAGCGCCTTACGCTTGATGGATTGAATAAGGCCTATGGCGACACGGATGCCGTGCGCGATGTGTCGCTGGACGTGGCGCCGGGCGAGGTCGTCTGCCTGCTTGGCCCGTCGGGCTGCGGTAAATCCACGACTTTGCGGATCGCCTCTGGCGTTGAGCGTCAAACGCGTGGGCGGGTGTTGATTGACGGCGAGGTTGTCTCGGATGATGCGCATCATGCGCCGCCCGAAAAACGGTCCATCGGCCTGATGTTTCAAGATTTTGCACTGTTTCCGCATCTCAGCGTCATCGACAATGTTGCTTTTGGCCTGACGAATGTTCCCCGCCGGGATCGAAAGCGTATCGCGTTGGAGTATCTTGAGCGGGTTGAGATGGCGGGCCATGCCTCGAAATATCCGCATGAATTGTCGGGGGGGGAACAGCAACGTGTTGCGCTGGCGCGGGCGTTGGCCCCTAAACCGCGCGTTATGCTGATGGATGAGCCGTTCTCTGGCCTCGACAATCGCTTGCGCGATGAAGTGCGTGATGCGGCGCTGTCGGTGTTAAAGGAAGAAGGCGCAGGCGTCTTGTTGGTCACGCATGACCCTGAGGAGGCGTTACGGATGGCCGACCGCATCGCGCTGATGCGGGGTGGTAACATTGAGCAAATCGGCGCACCGTATCACATCTATAATAACCCAAAAGACAGGGCGGCGGCTGCATTTTTCAGCGACCTCAACGTGATCCATGGCAGCGTGCGCTCGCGCCAGACCGATACACCCTTTGGCCTATTCTTGACGCCGGGGCTGGTGGATGATGCTGATGTTGAGATTATCGTGCGGCCTCAACACTTGAGTATCGCGCTTGATGACGGCGCACGGCCAGAATCAAGCGCCCGTACTGGTGTAGCTGCACCCGGTTCGGTCATCCGGGCGCGATTCATGGGGTCAGAAAGTCTGATTGAAGTCAGTATGGACCATGATAATTCTGTTTTGCGCGCTACGGTGCCGGGGGTGTTCACGCCCGAAGCGGGTAAACGGGTTTGGCTGTCGCTTAAGCGCGAATCATGCTTTCTTTTTCCCTGTGCAGCACAGAGCAAAGTGCGCTCACCCTTCGTTCGTGACGGCGAAAGCGTATTTTAGATTGGGGTCATTGCGGGGCAACAGTGTGTTTTCCCTTTAACGTGGGCAATCTAGCCCCTATGTACAAAATCGACGGCGCTTAATGCGCCAGTTTTTCTGGGAGAAATGCAATGGGCGCTATCGGGCCGATGCAACTGATTATCGTGGCTGTCTTGGTCGTGCTTCTTTTTGGTCGGGGTAAGATCTCCGAACTGATGGGCGATGTCGCGAAGGGCATCAAGAGCTTCAAGAAGGGCATGAAGGACGACGAGATTGAAACCGATGTGGCGGGCCGTGTATCGACCGACCACGTTGAGGCTGAAAGTCCCGCAGCGGAACCCATCGATGTGACGCCGCGTAAGGAACGCGAAGGCGCTTGATGCGTCTCGCCCCGTAACCGCGTATGATCGGCAATTTTAGCCTACCGGAACTTCTCATTGTCGCCGCGCTCGCGTTGATCGTGATCGGACCGAAAGACCTGCCCCGCATGATGCGGTCGGTGGGGAAATTCGTTGGGCAGGCACGCGGTCTGGCTAGACAGTTTCAGGATTCGATGAACGATGCGGCGCGTGAGGCTGACTTGCAGGAGTTTCGCGATGCGCGGAAAATGCTCAAGGGAAAGTCGGGCGTCACGGATTTGCTGAACGAGAAGCTTGATCTTGACGACGATAAGCCAAAAAAATCGCGCGTCTCTAACGATGAGGAAGACGAATTGGCTGGGGATGTGGGGTTTGGGTCGACGCCGACCGAGCCTGAACCCGCGATGGAACCGCTCGCCGCATCCGATGATGCTTCCCGCACTGCCGATGCGAAATCCGGCTGACGGAATGCCTGAATGAGCCAAGACGATATCGACGCCTCAAAGGCACCGCTGATCGAGCATCTGGCGGAACTGCGCGACCGGTTGATTAAGGCGATGGTGGCGCTGGGCGTCGCCTTTGTATTCTGCATCATCTTTCGCAATGAGATCGTGGATTTCCTGTCTTATCCCTTGCTGAGCATTCGACCCGATGCGCAGTTGATCGTGCTGTCGCCGCAGGAGTTGTTTTTCACGGTCATCAACATTGCGCTTTGGGGGGCGTTCTTCGTCGCCTTTCCGTTCATTGCCGCGCAGATATGGGGCTTTGTGGCCCCCGGCCTCTACAGCAATGAGCAGGGGGCGTTCTTGCCGTTTTTGGTGGCCACACCGTTCCTGTTCTTCCTCGGCGCAAGTCTGGCTTATTTCGTCGTTATTCCGCTGGCCCTCGAATGGCTTATCAATTTTGCTGAGGCCGAGAAGGATATCGCGGTCGAGACGACCTATTCGGTCAAGCAGTTTATCGGCTTTATCAAGACGTTACTGTTTGCTTTTGGTATCAGTTTTCAGCTTCCAGTTCTGCTGACCCTGCTCGGAAAGGCTGGAATCGTTACGGCGGATGGCCTGCGTGAATGGCGCAAATATGCCATTGTCGGAATCGCATTTATGGCGATGATCCTGACCCCGCCGGACCCGATCAGCCAGCTTGCCTTGGGCGTGCCGACCTACCTGCTCTACGAGATTTCGATCCATCTGGTCGCGATGTTCGAGCGTAAGGAAAAGAAGCGCCGCAAGGATTTAGGGTTGGATGACGACGAGGATGACGAGGACGACCTGTGAACCCCGACGCCCTCGAACGCATCGCTGCTGTGCTGGAGCGGATCAGTCCGCCGCCTGCGCCGCCGCCCGATTTCGATGTGGCGGATGCGTTCGTCTGGCATGCGGGGGAGCAGGCTGCGCATGATCGGCTTGATCCGGTCGCCAAGGTCAATCGTGTCGATCTGGAGTTGTTGCAGGGAATCGACCGGGCGCGGGATACGCTGCTGGAGAATACGCGGCGCTTTGCCAAGGGTCTGCCCGCGAACAATGCGCTGCTCTGGGGCGCGCGTGGTATGGGAAAATCCTCGCTGGTGAAGGCGGCCCATGCGCAGGTCAATGCCGAAGGCGAGCGGTTGTTGTTGGTCGAGGTGTTGCGCGACGATATCCCGACGTTACACCGGCTGCTGAGCATCGTGCGTGCCGCGCCGGAGCGGCACTTCCTGATGTTCTGCGATGATCTGAGTTTTGACCGCGATGATACGCATTACAAGTCGCTCAAGGCGGCGTTGGATGGTGGCGTCGAAGGGCGGCCCGCCAATGCGTTGTTCTATGCGACCTCGAATCGCCGCCATCTGATGCCGCGCGATATGATCGAGAACGAGCAGCGCAGTGGCATCAATCCGGGCGAGGCGACGGAGGAGAAAGTATCGTTGTCGGATCGGTTCGGGTTGTGGCTAGGCTTTCATCCTTGCGACCAGACCGAATTCCTGTCGATGATCCGAGGATATTGTGATGCCTATGGGATCGAAATTGGAGACGAGGAACTGCGTGCCGAGGCCATTGAATGGCGTCAGACACGCGGGGCGTTGTCCGGGCGCGTGGCATGGCAATTCGTGCAGGATTTGGCGGGGCGCAAGGGCGTTACCCTGAGCCGATAAGCACGCCGACGGCTAAGACCAATGCACCACCCACAACGACCTGTAATGCCGCACGGAAAAACGGCGTTTCCATGTACTTGTTTTGAATCCATGCAATCGCCCAAAGCTCCACGAATACAACGGCAAAGGCGATGAGGGTCGCGGTCCAAAAGTCGGTTATGAGATAGGGCAGGGCGTGGCCCAGACCCCCGATGGTGGTCATAATGCCGGAGGCAAATCCACGCTTCCACGGGCTACCTCGCCCTGAAATCACACCATCGTCGCTGGCCGCTTCGGTAAAGCCCATCGAGATTCCCGCGCCCAGCGAGGCCGCCAACCCGACAAGAAAAGTCGTCCATGTATCCTGCGTTGCAAAGGCAGTGGCGAAGATTGGAGCCAGAGTCGATACGGACCCGTCCATCAATCCGGCCAGCCCCGGCTGTACCCATGTCAGCACAAACTGGCGATGGCTTTCTGTGTTCTCACTTTCGCGGGCATCTTCTGTCAGCAGCTCCCTTTCGAGCGTTTCGGCATGGTTCTTATGGGCGACTTCCGCTGCGGCGAGATCGCCGAGTAGTTTACGTGTCGCTGGGTCGGTACTCGTCTGCGCGGCGCGGGTATAAAAGTCATGGGCATCGCGCTCCATTCGCGCGGCTTCCTCGCGAATGCGGTCGATGCCGAGGTTTTCGACCAGCCAGACCGGGTTGCGCGCGTAGAAGCCTGCAACATGCTCGCGCCGAATCAAAGGAATCGTGTCACCAAAGCGGTTTTCAAAGGTATCGATCAGCTTGCGGCGATGCTCGTTTTCTTCTTCTGCCATCTCCCGGAAAATCGCTGCGGAAGCTGGAAAGTTATCACCCAGCATGTCGGCATAACTGGCGTAGATGCGCGCATCATCTTCCTCGGAGGAAATTGCCAGAGCGAGCACTTCCTTTTCCGACAGGTCGCTATAGCGCCGTCGTGATGAGAAACCGGGTATCATGTCATGACACTCCGCGCTTTATTGCTGTCTCGATTAGCGAGCGTGCCTCTGCCGCATCTCCCCAGCGGACGATCTTCACCCATTTGTTTGGTTCTAGATCCTTGTAGCGTTCAAAGAAATGCTGAATCTGATGGCGCGTGATCTCTGGTAAATCAGAGATATCTTTCACGTCCTCGTAGCGGCGGGTCAGGCGGCTCGATGGGACGGCGATAATCTTTTCGTCTCCGCCCGATTCGTCTTCCATGAGGAGGACGCCGATGGGACGGCAATTCATTATCGCGCCGGGGATAATGGGGCGCTGATTCGGCACCAGCACGTCGATGGGGTCGCCGTCATCCGACAAGGTATGCGGTACGAAGCCATAATTCCCCGGATAGCGCATGGGCGTGTAGAGGAAGCGGTCGACCACCATAGTGCCCGCGTCCTTGTCCATCTCGTATTTCACCGGCTCGCCGCCGACGGGCACTTCAATGACGACATTGACGTCTTCGGGGGGATTGTCCCCGACCGTGATTGCATCGAGCCGCATTGCGCGCTTCCTTTTTAAGATATGGGGGTCAGATAGCCCATCTTGCCCCATCGTTACGGGCCTTTTAGGCGTTGGCTATGCCGCAGTGCAAGATTCAACGGCGGTTCAGGTGCATCGTGCCTTGACGCTGAACCGTAAATGTTCTGTAAACCCGCCACTTGACATCACGCCTCGTCAATCCAGGAAGCGCCTTTCCGGCGGCCAACGGGTTAAAAACCGGGGCCATACTTTTTTGGGAGAGATGAGGATGCTGATTCTCGTTATCTTGTGTGGTTTGCTATCCGTCGTGTACGGCTGGTGGGCCACCAAGTCTGTTTTGGCCGCTGATGCGGGCAATGAACGGATGCAGGAAATTGCCAGTGCTATTCAGGAAGGCGCGCAAGCTTATCTGACGCGCCAATACACTACCATTGCTGTCGTTGGTGCCGTGATCTTCGCGCTTGTGGCGTTGCTGCTGTCGATGCCAGCGGCTATCGGCTTTTTGGTCGGCGCGGTATTGTCGGGGGCCGCAGGGTTCATCGGGATGCTGATTTCGGTGCGTGCGAATGTGCGCACGGCGCAGGCGGCGAGCAAGAGCCTCGGCGCGGGCCTCGAAATCGCATTCAAATCGGGCGCCGTGACCGGGATGCTGGTTGCGGGCCTCGCCTTGCTGGGCGTCGCCGTCTATTTCGCGATCCTGACCGGCTTGGTGGGTTATGCCGCCGATGATCGTACGGTGATCGACGCGCTCGTTGCGCTCGGCTTCGGTGCATCGCTGATCTCGATCTTCGCGCGTCTTGGCGGCGGTATCTTCACCAAGGGTGCGGATGTCGGCGGCGACCTCGTGGGTAAGGTCGAAGCGGGTATTCCCGAAGACGATCCCCGCAATCCCGCCACCATCGCGGATAACGTGGGCGACAACGTAGGTGACTGCGCGGGCATGGCCGCTGACCTGTTCGAGACCTATGCGGTTACGCTGGTCGCGACGATGGTTCTGGGCGCGATCTATTTCTCCGGTAGCGACATGCTCTATGGCGTCATGCTGTATCCGATGGTTATCGGTGCCGCCTGCGTGCTGACCTCCATCGCCGGGACGTTCTTCGTCAAGCTGCCCGCGAACAACTCGATCATGGGCGCGCTGTATCGCGGCTTTATCGCCTGTGCGGTGCTGTCGCTGATCGTGCTGATCCCCGTCACGGCTATGACGGTTGGTCTGGGTACTGAGATGACGACGACCACGGGTGTCTCCTTCACGGGTTGGAACCTCTACTTCTGTGGCGTGATCGGGATTATCATCACCGGGATCATCATCTGGGTGACGGAATACTATACGGGCGTCGATTATCGTCCAGTGCGCTCGATCTCTCAGGCATCGGTCACGGGTCACGGTACGAACGTGATTCAGGGTCTGGCCGTGTCGCTGGAAGCGACCGCGCTGCCCGCACTGACGATTATCGTCGGTATTATTGCCACGTATTCACTGGCCGGTCTGTTCGGTATTGCGATTGCTGTGACAGCCATGCTGGCGCTTGCTGGTTTCGTTGTTGCGCTCGACGCTTTCGGCCCCGTTACCGATAACGCCGGTGGTATCGCCGAGATGGCGGGTCTGCCCGATGACGTGCGTAGCACGACCGATGCACTTGATGCGGTGGGTAACACCACGAAAGCCGTGACCAAGGGCTACGCGATTGGCTCCGCCGGTCTCGGCGCGCTGGTCCTGTTTGCCGCCTATACAGAAGACCTGAAATTCTTTGCCTCTAAGGCGGAAGAAGGGTCGGTCTTCTTCGGCATCAATGCCGACGTGTTGTTCAACCTGTCGAACCCTTACGTCGTTGCGGGGCTGCTGTTCGGTGGTCTGCTGCCATACGTCTTCGGGGGCATGTCGATGACCGCCGTAGGCCGCGCTGCCGGTTCGGTGGTTGAAGAGGTCCGTCGTCAGTTCAAGGCCGATCCGGGCATCATGGCCGGTACGTCCAAGCCTGATTATGCGCGGGCGGTTGATATGCTGACGCGGGCGGCGATCAAGGAGATGATCGTGCCGTCGCTGCTGCCAGTGCTATCGCCAATCTTTGTGTTCTTCGCGGTTAGTGCAGTTTCGGATTATGCAAATGGCTTTGCCGCACTTGGCGCGATGCTGATGGGTGTGATCGTCACTGGCTTCTTCGTCGCCGTTTCCATGACCGCCGGTGGTGGCGCATGGGATAACGCTAAGAAGAGCTTTGAGGATGGCTTTACCGATAAGGACGGCGTGAAGCACGAAAAAGGCGGCGAGGCGCATAAGGCGTCCGTCACGGGCGATACGGTCGGCGATCCCTACAAAGACACCGCTGGCCCCGCCGTGAACCCGATGATCAAGATCACGAACATCGTAGCGCTTCTGTTGCTTGCGGTCATGGCTCACTAACCATGCTTGTTGAATAAAACTGTTCCTATATGCGCTCTAAAGCCCCGTTGGTCTGTCCAGCGGGGCTTTTTCGTGGTGCGAACGATAATAATCACTATTCGTGCGCTGTAAGTATTACAGTGAACAGATGCACAAATCCGAGGATGGGCCGGACATTCGATAAAATTCGGTGCTTTATACAGTGTCTCTAAACAATCATTCACCACATCATACAGGGTTATATTTACCACTGACAGTCATTGTGTGTCTCGAAGGCCGGGGGGCCAGAAGTTCACATCCTTTGGGGGATCACATCGATGACACGCAACCTGCTCGTATCAAGCGCAACAGCCATTGCCATCGCTTTGGCATCGGGTCAGGCCATCGCCGATGACCTCGCCGATATCAATGCCGTCTCTTGTGGCACCGACCCGTCGAAATCGACCCGCGTAGGTAAACCGACCGGTGCCATCTATGAGATCGGCAACACGACGATCCATGCCCAGAATGCCGATAACGAATTCCCGGCGATGATCAAGCTGAAGATGGTATATCAGCACGACGGTTACGCGGAGATTGAGCATTGCGGTGGAACGGTCATCGATAGCCGCCACGTCATCACCGCCGCCCACTGCGTCAAGGCCAAGGACGGCCTACAATGGGATCGGATTGAGCTGATTACCGGAGATTACAGCCTCAAAAGCGAGACGCTGATCAAGCGAACAGCGCATCAGGCGATCTGTCATGCGGGCCATGACCAATACCTCGCCAACGATATCGCGATTATCAAGCTGGACCAGCCGCTACCAAAGGAAATCGTTCCGGCGAAGATCGACGACTTCCGCCGCCCGACTGTGCGCCCCGGTGGTATCGCGCTGGCCGCTGGTTGGCCGGTGACGGGTCCGAAGGCGGGGCAGACGTATCTGCAAAAGGTGCCGCTCTCCATCAAAGATGTCGAATGGCCCGGTTTCATTACTGTGACCAGCCCTACCGGCCAAATGGAAGGTGTTTGTCAGGGTGAAAGTGGCGGGCCGCTGTTGAGCACTACTAATGGATATCAGAGCATCGCGGGCGTTTTGTCGGGTATCGAGCCGGGTACGAATAACTATGAAGGTGAGCCGTGCATGAAAGCAGGGTACGACATGTATTACACACCGATTGCCGCCTATCGCGACTGGATCGATAATGTGATCGGTCTTTGCTCGAAAAGCCCAGACTCCTGTCGTGGCAAGAAAGAGTCGAGCTTCTTCCTCTCGGCAATGCCCGCGATGGAAACCATCAGTCGCGTGGCATCGGTTGGCCATTACGGCGGCTGAGTAGCAATAGGGACAACGCGCTCGACAGTCTTGGGGGAGGCATAAAAGCAAGAAACGATCCGAGCGCGGATTTCGTCAGTCGGGGGGGCTGGCGGGAACAGCAGGGCGGCACTTCCGGGGGGAAGGTGCCGCCCTTCTGCTATTTCATAGACCCAATGCGAGGCGGCGGGCGTCGTAGATGGCGGCGTGGATGTTGCGGCTGGCCACGGCGTCACCGATGCGATGGAGGGTGAAGCCGTTAGATGCGCTGGGCTGGGGGCGTCCTTCGACCAATGCGGCCATGTCGGTGACGCCGGTATTGGCGGAGCGGGTGATCAGGGCATCGTAGGCTTCGGTTAGGGGTAGGGTGCCATGCTCGACGATGATATGATCGGCGCGCATCTCGATTGAGGGGCCACCATAATCACTGGTGAAGGCGGCGCGCAAGCCATTGCCATCTCGCTGCACCCGCGCGATGCGATAATCGGGGGTGACGCGCACGCCGCCCCGGTGGAATTTTTCCAGATAGCGGGGGTAATTGGACGCGCCCATTTCGATGGCGGGGGCGCGGTCGGGGGTGACGAAGGCGATGTCGATGCCGCCGCGCTCGGCCAGTTCACAGGCAAGCGAAGGTGCCTGATGCTGGCCGTTATCGTCGTAGATCAATACCTCGCCCTCGACTGGATGTCCGCCCAACACGTCGCCGACGCTGAGGCAGAGGTTGCCGCCCTCGAAATACTCGGTATCGGGTAGGCCGCCAGTGGCGATGATGACGGTGTCGGGGTTTTCCGCAAGGATATCGTCGTGTTCGGCATAGGTGTTGAGGCGGATATCGACGCCGAGTATCTCGATCTCGCTGGCTAGCCAATCGGCGATGCCGATGATATCGCGGCGCGCGCGGGATTGGGCGGCGATGCGGATCTGACCACCGAGTTTCGCACCCGCCTCAAATAATGTGACTGTATGGCCGCGCTCGGCGCAGACACGGGCGGCTTCCATCCCCGCCGGGCCTCCGCCAACGATAACGATGCGGCGGGCGGGGCCGTCTGTGGGTGGGGTGATATGCGGAATGGTGGCTTCGCGGCCCGTGGCGACGTTGTGCAGGCATAGCGCCTCGCCCTCGCCATAGATACGGTCGATGCAGTAGCCCGCGCCGACGCAGGGGCGGATGCGGTGTTCCTCGCCCGCGATCATCTTGCGCATGACATGCGGGTCGGCGATATGGGCGCGGGTCATGCCGATTAGATCAACGATGCCTTCCCGTACTGCATGGCGTGCCGTGGCGATGTCGACCACGCGCATGGCGTGGATGATGGGCAGATCGACTTCGTGGCGAAAAGCGGCGATGTTCGTGAGGAAGGGTGCGAGCTTCTGAAACATCGACGGGACGCCGTAATGCGATAATTCGTAGTTATGATCGGGGCGACCGATATTGAGATTCAGATAATCAACCGCGCCCGCATCGCGCAGCATATTGGCATAGCGGATGGAGTCCGCGTAGCTGGTCGCACCCTCGATTTTGCCGCCGATTTCCATGCGGATACCGACGACAAAATCGCTGCCGACCTGTGCGCGGATGGCGTCGAAGACTTCGAGCGCGAAACGGGCGCGGTTTTCGAGCGTGCCGCCATAGTCATCACTGCGCAGGTTCAGGTCGGGTGAGAGAAACTGGCTGAGGAGGTGGCCGTTCTGTAGCACTTCGACTCCGTCGAGGCCGCCTTCCTTACAACGGCGGGCAGCGGCGGCGTAATCGGCAATGACGCGAGCGATATCGGCGGCATCCATCTCCTTTGGAAAGCCGCGATGGGCGGCTTCGCGGATGCGAGATGGGGCAATAACGGGCATCCAATCGCCGTCGTTCCATGTCGTGCGGCGGCCTAGATGCGAAATCTGGCAAATCAGGGCGGTATCATGGGCGTGCATCCGCTCGGCGAAGCGTTGGAAATGGGGAATTACACGGTCGCCGGAGACGTCTAGTTGTCCGAAGACGGAAGGGCTGTCGGTGGAGACGCAGCTCGACCCGCCGAACATGGTCATGCCGATGCCGCCCTTGGCTTTTTCCTCGTGGTAGCGTTGGTAGCGTTCGGCGGGCATCCCGTCATCGGCATAGGCCGGGGCGTGGGGTGTGCTGACGACGCGGTTGCGGATCGTCAGACCGTTGATCGTGAGCGGGGTGAGGAGAGGGTCAGTTTTTGCCATATCGGGCCTCGCGCATCAGGTGATGCTCTGACGCTAGGCCATCCTGCGGCGTGCGCAAGCGCCGGTTTGCGACATGTTACCTCCGTTATGATGCTGGATTGGCAAGGATCGCCTTCGTCGCCGCCGCTACGTCGTCCTGGCGCATCAGGCTTTCACCAATGAGGAAGCGGCGGGCACCGACTGCGGCGAGGCGGGCGAGGTCTGATGGGGTGAAGAGACCGGATTCTGCGACCAGCACGCGGTCTTTGGGCAGCATGGGGGCGAGGCGTTCGGTGGTGGCGAGCGTGACCTCGAAGGTGTGGAGATTGCGGTTGTTCACGCCAATCAAAGGCGAAGCGAGGCGTAGGGCGCGCTCCATCTCGGCTTCGTCATGCACTTCGATCAGCACATCCATACCCCAGCCGCGCGCGGCGTGTTCTAATTCGGTGGCGAGGGTGTCTTCGACGCTGGCCATGATGACGAGGATGCAATCGGCCCCCAACGCACGGGCCTCGGCGACCTGATAAGTGTCGTAGAGGAAATCCTTGCGCAAGGCGGGCAGAGCAGTGGCCGCGCGGGCGGCGACGAGAAAGTCGTCTGACCCTTGGAAGGATGGCTCGTCGGTGAGGATCGACAGGCAGGCCGCGCCGCCCTGCTCGTAGGCGCTAGCGAGGGCTGGTGGATTGAAATCTTCGCGGATCAAACCTTTGGAAGGACTAGCTTTCTTGACCTCGGCGATAAGGGCGTAGTCTCCGGCTGCGATTTTCGCATCCATCGCGGCGGCGAACCCACGTACGGGCGGCGCGGCGCGGGCGGCGGCCTCTACATCGGCGAGGGGGCGGGCGGCCTTGCGGGCAATGACTTCTTCGAGTTTGTAGGCTTTGATGCGGTCGAGAATCGTGCTCATGGAGCCTCATCTATATTGGTGCCGAAGGTGAAATTGGGTAGCGGGTCAAAAGCCACTTTTCGTGTATTGCCCTATCGATCTTACGTGAACCTGTATCGTGACATTTGCCGATTCGCCAGCCGCGCTGTCGTGAGGGCCGGATGCGGAGGCCGTATAGTCTTATGTCGCACAACTTGCCTATCTGTGCTTGCGTCCGGCATATACGAGGATAGGGTCGAGACATGCTCAATGACCCTTCTGAAACCCTGCTCAATGCCCTGAAAACCGCCGTTGGCGATAAGGGGTGGATCGTGCCTACCGATAAATATCTAACCGAACAGCGTGGGCTGTATCGGGGGCGAGCGGCGATTGTGCTGCGGCCCGGATCGACGGCGGAGGTTGCTACCTGCGTGCGGCTCTGCGCCGAGGCAAAGGTCGCT
>CALFVD010000117.1 GCA_937928005.1 uncultured Neomegalonema sp.
GGTGCGCCCCCTTTATGACGATGGTGCATCCTCGGCGACGCAGGCGACGCGGGATTATGTATTGACGCTGGATACGGTTGAGGGTGAGCAGGAAGGGGTCGCGCCGCTACTGAACATCTTTGGCGGGAAGATCACGACGTATCGGAAACTGGCCGAATCCGCGTTTGAGAAGCTGGCACCGTTCTTCCCTGCGGCTGGCAAGGATTGGACAATGCGCGTACCCCTACCCGGTGGGGATATGCCGGTGGATGGGGCAGAATCGATGGCTGAGACGCTGCAAGCGGCGCATCCGTTTTTGACGCCGCGATGGGCAATGCGGTTGGTGCGGGCCTATGGGACGCTGGCGGCGCAGATGTTGGATGGGGCAATCACGGCGAATGATCTGGGGCGCGATTTCGGGGCAACCCTGACGGAGCGGGAGGTCGAATGGCTGATGGCCCGCGAATGGGCGCGTTCGGCGGATGACGTGATATGGCGGCGCACGAAGCTGGGCCTACGCATGGACGAGGGGCAGCAGGCGGCGCTGGGCGCATGGATGGAGTCGCGGCGGGCAGAGATACTGGCGGCGGAGTGAGAGGGCAGTGATAGCACCGCTTTATTATGTGACATATTTCGTATAGCTTTGAACCGAAACCCGGTGCTCGAAAAACCGAATAAGCCCTAAAACTGCGGAAGTTGCTTGAACAAAAAATCTTTGAACTGATGCACCATGCCGTTGGCATTAGGAGGCGCGTAAAGATTTTTACCCCTCACCCATATATGGAATATGCCACATATCCCATAGATGGATGAGGGGAGCGCGGTGTGCAGCGCGCGGTTGACTTTTTGCCTATAATGCGTGTTGATGTTCTTGATTTGTTTTTCACGGGAGATGCAACGCGAATGGACTGGGACATCGTTATCGAGATCAATCGGAAGGTGCTGCTGCGGTTTGTAGCGGCATTATTCGACATGATCGGATGCGGGGAAACGGTTGCGCGCTGTGTTCATCGCGAAGTGCTATCGACACTATTGCTCGCTGAGGCGGCAACGCGGCGGTTGATTGCGATTGCGGCTATCGGGTTGGTGGTCGAGCCGCGTACGAAGCGGGATGCGCCGACCGGGGCGATTCCGAAAGGGTCGGGCAAGCGGGTGCCGCCTTTTGCGCTATTCGATCCGCGCCGCTATGCGGGGCCACCGAAACAACAGAAAACGCCGGGTTTCGGGCCGAATGTTCGGGGCTTTGACGAGTTTGATATCGCGCCGCCGAACAAGGTTTCTATGTCGCCGGATGATCCGGTTTCCGTAGCACGGCTGCGGCAACGGCTAGAAGCTTTGCGGGCGGCATTGGAGGATATTCCGGCACAGGCAAGGCGGCTGGCGAGGAAGTTGGCGGCGATGGAGAGGCCGGTACAGCCCATGCGTCCGGGGCGACCACCGGGATATAATGCGCGGGGGAAACGGCCCATTGATATCGTTCTGGCCGATTGCCAGGAATTGGCGCTGATTGCGCTGGCCGAAGTGCCGCCTTGAGGGGTTTTTCGATTCTAATTCGGGTGGACTTCCGCTGCGGGGCGGGAGCGTTTTGCTGTGTCTGTCGCTCATCGTCATACCCGCATGCGCGGGAAAGATCAGGCGTTCTGGGTCATCAGCATCTTTGAGGCTTCAACGGCGTAGTAGGTGAGGATGCCGTCGCAACCAGCGCGTTTGAACGCCATGAGGCTCTCCAAAATGGCTTTTTCGCGGTCGATCCAGCCATTGCCCGCTGCGGCTTCGATCATCGCGTATTCGCCGCTGACTTGGTAGGCAAAGGTCGGCACGGCGAATTCGGCTTTTACGCGCTGACAAATATCGAGATAGGGCATCCCCGGTTTGATCATCACCATGTCGGCCCCCTCGGCAATGTCCATCGCGACCTCGCGCAGCGCCTCGTCGGTATTGGCGCTGTCCATCTGATAGGTCTTCTTGTCGCCTTTGAGGGTGGCATCCGCGCCCACCGCTTCACGGAAGGGACCATAGAAGGAAGACGCATATTTGGCCGCATAGGAAAGGAGCATAACATCCTGATAACCCGCGTTTTCCAAGGCATCGCGAAGCGCGCCGATACGGCCATCCATCATATCGGATGGGCCGATGATATTGGCCCCGGCGGCGGCTTGGGCCAAACCCTGACGCACCAGCGCCTCGACGCTTTCATCGTTGACGATGCGCCCGTCGCGGACAATGCCGTCATGGCCGGTCGAGCTGTAAGGATCGAGGGCGACGTCTTCCATCACGCCGATATGGGGCACGGCCTCGCGGATAGCGCGGGTGGCGCGGCAAACGAGATTATCGGGATTCCATGCCTCCTCGCAAGTCTCGGTACGCAGCGATTTATCGATATTCGGGAAGATGGCAACGCAGGGGATGCCGAAATCAGCGGCTTCCTTCACACGCTCGACGGCGATGTCGATGCTCAGGCGGTTGACGCCCGGCATGGCGGCGATGGGTTCGACCTTGCCCTCCCCTTCCACGACGAAGATGGGCCAGATGAAATCGGCGGGCTTGAGGACGTTTTCGCTGACCATTGCGCGCGACCATGGTGCCTGTCTCGTCCGTCGCTGCCGCGTGCGCGGAAATCCCTGCAATCCGATGGCCATGCTGTCTCTCCCCCCGGTCATGCGAAACCCGGTCAGGCTTGGCATTCTGTAACGTTGTATCGACACAAGTTTCGTAAAGTTGTCAATACTCCTGAATGGGGGCTTAACACCTCGTTATCCTGCGCAGCCTATCTTTCCAGATATGGGGAACAGGGCCACGGCTCGCTGGGATATCCCAAACGATCAGGGGGTCGGTCGGAATATTCCAGAGTTATTCTTGTTGTACTTTCGCGAGGTCCGACCGCCTCTGTCAGGCTTGAAAGTGTTTATAGTATCGGGGGATACGGGAATGAGAAACGCAATCGCAATCGTGGCCATTTTGTTCGGCACACAGGGTGCCCTTGCCGACACGCGGTCATCCGTCGAACAGCCTTTCGCAAACTGGAAACCAGTTGTCGGCACCGTCAGCAGCACCATTGTGGGCGGCGAAACGGTTGTGACGCGGGTTACTCGTCCTTCGGTCCAGCGCCTAGCAATGCTGACGCAAGTACCCGTCAAGACCTGGAGCACACAGGTCGAGTACCAGCACAATATCGACCGCCCGGACCTCGTTGCCGCCATCGCCCGCAACGAAGAAACGGCACGCCCCGGCTTTGCCACCCTGCAACGCAGTTTTGGCAAGGGCGAGTTTCGGCCCTATGTGGGGGTCGGCGTGGGGGTTGCCGCAACGCAATTCGATACGATGATGCCGACCGCCGAGGAAAGCTATGCGGTCAAGGGCGTGGTCGGCAGCAATCTGATCTTCACCGACAAGGTCGGTGCCTTCGTGCAGTACGATTATGCCGTCGCAACCGAGCGCGAGGCGGCGACTGGCGGGGGCAAATCCCACGGCCTGAGCTTTGGTCTGCGGATTTCGCTACATTAGCCTTTCTGAAACACAAAGCGCCCTGTTTCGCGCAATCTTGGCGTCAGGCAAGGTGGCAGTATATCACAAATCGTTATTGGCGCGCGGGGCTGTCCGCGCGCCTGATGCGTTCAGGCAAGGACGCCCTTTGCCTTGGCGGTCGCCGTCGCGATGGCATCCATCAACGGCGGCGACAGAGCATCGTAAGGTTCCAAGCCCAACTCTTTGAGCCGCGCCCGTACCTTATCCATCTTATCGGGACTCACACCGCCTTCGATGGCAGAGGAGACGAAGGCCGCGAATTCGGCGGACGACCAGCCCGATTGATCCGACAATTCGGTATGGACGAAATCGAGGCCATGGAATGGATGGTCGGTACTTTCGATCCGGCCATACATATGCGCGCCGCAGGTCTTACAAGCATGGCGCTGAATCGCGGCGCTCTCATCCACGATATGCAGCTTTTCGGGATGGGCCGTAACGCTGACATGATCCCTACCAACAACGGCGATTTGACTGAAATCAGCCCCCTCAGGCTTCCAGCATTTGGTACAGCCGCAGATATGATTATGGGCCGTCTGCGCACCAATGGTCACTTCGACTTTATCCGTGGCGCAATTGCATTGGATGGTGCCACCGGTAAAACTGTCAGAACCGGGGCGGACACCGTTATCAACGCTTGGATGTATCTTGATGCCGCTGGTATCGATATGCGGCCCAGAAGCAGCAGGAGTATTATTACCCCCTCCGAATAGATTAGATAGAAAACCCATTATATCCTCCCAAAATGTTAGCGGGTTTAATCGTTAACCCTTCGTTAACATGCGCCACGATTACGAAACGCGCAAGTTGAGGCGATTCGCAGGCGGAAATGATGAGCGCGCGGTGGGCTGTAAACGCATTGTACGGCATCCGCGATCTTGCTATAGCCATCTGCGATAAACCTGAGCCATGTTTCGCGCCAAGAGTTGCACGAAACATGGCGCTTGATGATTCAGGATAATCGCAATTCGCTTTAGACAGGCGCAAATCCTAACCAGACCAGCCGAAAGACCCCCATAATGGCCGCACCAAAGACGCTCTACGACAAGATCTGGGACGCCCATGTCGTCCATGAATCCGATGACGGCACCTGCCTCCTCTATATCGACGCGCATCTGGTCCATGAAGTGACCAGCCCGCAGGCGTTTGAGGGGCTGCGCATGACCGGGCGCAAGGTTCGCCACGCTGAGAAAACGCTGGCGGTGCCGGATCATAACGTACCGACCTCTGACCGTGCCGAGGGCATCGAAGACGAGATGAGCCGGATTCAGGTCGATGCCCTGCGCACCAATGCGCAGGAATTCGGAATCGAGTTGTTCGATGTGATGGATATCCGGCAAGGGATCGTTCACATCATCGGGCCGGAACAGGGCATGACCCAGCCGGGGATGACCATCGTTTGCGGCGACAGCCATACGGCCACCCACGGGGCGTTCGGTGCGCTGGCCCATGGGATCGGCACGTCGGAGGTCGAGCATGTGTTGGCGACTCAGACGTTGATCCAGAAAAAATCGAAGAACATGAAGGTGGAGATCACCGGCACGCTGCCCATCGGCGTAACGGCGAAGGATATCACGCTGACAATCATCGGCCAGACCGGCACGGCGGGCGGCACCGGCTACGTTATCGAATATTGTGGTGAGGCGATCGAGGCATTGAGCATGGAAGGCCGCATGACGGTCTGTAACATGGCCATCGAGGGCGGCGCACGCGCGGGGCTGATTGCACCGGACAGCAAGACTTTTGACTACGTGAAAGGCCGCCCGAAGGCTCCGACCGGGGAAAATTGGGATAAGGCAGTCGCCTATTGGTCAACGCTAACCTCGGATGAGGGCGCGCATTACGACAAGGTTATCACGATCCGCGCGGAAGATATCACGCCCGTCGTGACTTGGGGCACCTCGCCCGAAGATGTGCTGCCGATTAACGGTGTTGTGCCGTCGCCAGAGGATTTCGAGGGTGGCAAGGTCGATGCGGCACGCCGCTCGCTGGACTATATGGGCCTGACGCCGGGGACGAAATTCTCGGATATCGAAGTGGATACGATCTTCATCGGCTCCTGCACCAATGGCCGGATAGAGGATATGCGCGAGGTCGCAAAGGTCATGGAAGGGCGCAAGGTCAAGGACGGCCTGCGCGCGATGATCGTGCCGGGGTCTGGCTTGGTGAAGGCCCAGATGGAGCAAGAAGGCTTGTCCGAGAAGCTGGCCGCTGCGGGCTTTGATATTCGACAGCCGGGCTGCTCGATGTGCCTCGGCATGAACCCGGATCAGCTTGCGCCGGGCGAACGCTGCGCCTCGACCTCGAACCGCAATTTCGAGGGGCGTCAAGGTAAGGGCGGACGCACGCATCTGCTATCGCCCGCAATGGCGGCGGCGGCGGCGGTGACGGGCAAGCTGACGGATGTACGGGAATTGTAGAACAATGTACTACCGCAGTTCCTTGCGAAGAAATTTCTATTGTTGCGAGAGATAGCATGAAATTAGCGAAAACATTCGCTGATATTGATTCAAATTCGGCCCACAATATGCAGATAAATCAATGCATTGCTACCACAACCTTCCCCGTCGCCTTGCGCTCTTTGATGAGCGTCAACGCATCCGGCGCACCACCGAAAGCAACCCGGTCAGAAATATGCGGCGTGATGGTGCCTTTTGCCGCCCAGTCCAGCAGTCGTATCAAGCTTTCGCGGATGACTTGCGGAGCTTTGGGGAAGTAGTCGCCCCACCAAAAGCCGATGATGTCGATGTTTTTTACCAGCAGATGATTGGCCTTATAGGTCGGGACATCGCCGCTGGCGAAACCCAAGGGCAGCACACGGGCTTCAAAGGCGGTTGTGCGCAGCATAGCAGCACCGAGATCACCCCCCACCGGATCGACGATTACGTCCATGCGGGCACCTCCGGTCAGGGCGAGAATCGTGTCGCGCAAGGCATAGCCGGTCAGGTCCATATCGGTCGTATCGAGAACGTATTCGGCCCCCATCGCGCGGGCCGCCGACGCTTTTTCCGGGCCGCGCGCGAGGGCGATGACGCGGGCACCCATCAGCGCACCAAGCTCCACCGCCGTCAGGCCGACACCGCCCCCTGCCCCACCAACCAGCAACCACTCACCCGGTTGCAGACGCGCACGGCGGGCAAGCGCCAGTTCAGACGATCCATAGGCAATCGGAATCGTCGCCGCCTCGGCATCGCCCAAGCTATCCGGCACGGGCGCAAGCGCGGCAATATCGGCCAAAGCATGGGTTGCCAATCCACCATGCCCGCAATAGGCAACGATTCGCTGGCCGACCAGATCACCAGCATCACCCTGCCCCACCGCCTCCACGATGCCACAGATTTCTCCACCGGGAGCAAAGGGATAGGGCGGGGTCGATTGGTATGTGCCCTTGAGCATCAAGAGATCGGCAAAGTTGATTCCGCAGGCAGAAACGCGGATT
The DNA here is from genome assembly GCA_937928005.1 of uncultured Neomegalonema sp. GTDB lineage: Bacteria > Pseudomonadota > Alphaproteobacteria > Rhodobacterales > Rhodobacteraceae > JAHDDY01. Next base: position 6,944 of record CALFVD010000117.1, read on the forward strand.
CGCGCCTGTCCCGGCCCCGGTTGAGGGAGTTCAACTTCCTCGCGGACAAGATCGGCGATGATTCCGGGGGCGGCAATAGTCCAGCGTTCCATGATGTTTCAAAACCCCGCAATCGTTAGAGCAAACCCGGCGTTTACCTATTTGCGCGTATGGTCGGCTGTAGGTTAAACTTTCGAGTGCAATTGAGAGCCAGATGTCCGCCAGCACTTATAAAAGAGCAACGAAAAAATATGCTGCGCGGGTAGATCATACCGACGGCGATACATCGACTGGCTATGTGTTGGTGCCTGTCGGCACCGATTTCGTGACGACCATTATGCAGGCGGCTAGTTTCCTAAACTTTGAGACCGAAAACGGCGAGGAAACCTATCTCTCCCTACAATCCGTAAAACGCATTACCGAACTCGTGAGCGATAATTCCCGCCGCCGCGCAGAAGAAGACGAAGCGCGCCGGGCTAACGAAGAAAAGGCAAAGGCCGAAGCCGAAGCCGCTCGCAAAGCCAGCGGACAACAACAAAATGCCGAACCACGCGAGAAGCCCGAAAAGCGCACATCTCCCTTTACCCGCAACGAGGAATTTGAGGCGCTCGATATCCTTGGCCTCGGCGAATATGTGAGCATGGACGAGATTCAAGGCACATACCGGCGTTTGGTCAAACTGTACCACCCCGACCGCCTGCGAGGTTTGGGCGTCTCTGACAAGAAGATCGCCTATGCGGCGGAACGGCTTGCCGAGATCAACAATGCCTACAAACTACTCATGCGCACGGTTAAGAAAGCAGCCTGACGCACCGTAGTTTGAACTGCCACAGACCCACCGTCCCCGCGTTGACGCGACTCGCGCGATGTGTAGGATGCCTTAAAGCCGGGGCGGTCCCGGTAACGAGGACGGTGAATGGCAGAGACACAGCAGCTTATGAGTGGCAAACGCGGCCTCGTGATGGGCGTCGCGAATAATCGCTCAATCGCCTGGGCAATAGCACAGCAATGCGCGGAACACGGGGCCGAACTGGCTTTTACGTTTCAAGGCGATGCGCTGAAGAAACGTGTGGGACCATTGGCCGAGAGCATCGGCTCGAAACATGTACTGCCCTGCGACGTGACCGATACCGCCTCGATGGATGCTGTGTTTGAAACACTAGAGAAAGACTGGGGCACTCTCGACTTTGTGATCCATGCCGTTGCTTTCTCCGACAAGGCCGAACTGACGGGTCGTTATGTGGACACAACCTCCGATAATTTCGACCGCACGATGAATATCTCCTGCTACAGCTTTACGGCAGTCGCACAGCGGGCCGAGAAGATGATGCCCGAAGGCGGCAGCCTCGTCACACTGACCTATTACGGGGCAGAGCGGGTTATGCCGCATTACAACGTCATGGGCGTCGCCAAAGCTGCGCTGGAGGCAAGCGTGCGGTATATGGCCGAGGATTTGGGTAAGAAGAATATCCGCGTCAACAGCCTGTCCGCAGGGCCGATGAAGACGCTAGCGGCCTCCGGCATCGGAGATTTTCGCTATATCCTGAAATGGAACGAGTTAAATTCACCCCTGCGCCGAAATGTCAGCCAGAAAGATATTGGCGGGGCGGGACTCTATCTCGTTAGCGACCTGAGTTCAGGCGTGACGGGCGAGACCCACCACGTCGACTGTGGCTATCACATCGTCGGCATGAAGGCTGAAGATGCGCCGGATATCTCAACGACCTGAGATGAAGCGTGCCACCGATATCGCCGCCATGATCAATAATGACCGCATGGCGGCGGGGGCGGCACTTGATGAAGCATTGATGGCCTTGCATGGCTCGGGCGAGCCGAGTGAGTTATGCGCGCTTCATCAGCTCGCGGCGCAGTTTTGGGGCGATGACACCGCTCAGGCCGCTTTTCATAGGACACACGCCTATATTTACGCATTAGAAGCAGGCGATCGGGAGGCTGAAGCAGCATTATTCGAGACTTTAGCAGCGGAAGGTCGCATATAAACGCAAACTATATAAAGCCGCTTAAATCAACCCGTGGCAGAAATCGCGGCCATCAAAGCCTTCGCACCTGCCGCAATTGAATCGGAGGTATCGACAGTTACCATATCGTGCTTGCGCGGACGCAGGCGGGCTGATTGGGCTAGATGCATGTCGATTTCGGTATCCGAACCATATTCCATCGATGCAAGGCGGCGGCGCAGAACATCCATGCGTGCGGTGATATAGATGACTTTTATATTTGGGTAGAGTTCGCGCGCCTTGTCAATAATCGACGAATCGCATGAGAGGATAAGCGATTCGCCATCGCGTAGCTGCTTTGCTGCATCATGGGTCATACCATAGCGAAACCCATCACAATCCCACTGAAGAGCAAACATATCGCGCCTCATGTAGTGTAGGAATCTGTCCGGCGAAACAGAGCCGACAACACAGGTATTGTTACTATGCTGCGCCGAAACGATCAGCGGGGCGCGTCCCATATCCGGGCGTGCAGCCAGCACAGCATCGATAAGTGCTTGCTTACCAGACCCGCTAGGGCCGACAATCATGTACAAGGTGCCGTATGCCATATGTGACAGTGACCTTAGAGTCAGAACGAAGATCGGTACGATCACCAACCCGAAACCACAGCTTCGGCGCTGAATGTTTCTAAATCGTAAATACGTTTAATGTGGCCATATTAGTCGTCAGGATTGTAGCGCGTATGTCCATGTCTTCGTCGCGTCGAATAGGAGAGTTTCAATGTCAACACGGATGCCCGGACTGACCGCATCGATCAATATGTTGGGTGATGAGCTGGAGCCGTGTTCGATGGACCCTGTTACCGGATTCATCCGCAACGGGTGCTGTGAAGCGCATATCGACGATGCGGGGGCGCATACGGTCTGTGCCGTGATGACGGCTGATTTCTTGGAATTCTCCAAGGCAGAGGGCAATGACCTATCTACGCCGCGACCGGAATTCGGGTTTGCGGGGCTAAAGCCGGGGGATCGGTGGTGCCTATGCGCTGCCCGCTGGCGGCAAGCTTACGAAGCAGGGAAAGCGCCGCGCGTATTACTACGAGCAACACATCGCGAGGCATCGACCATCGTGCCCCACGCGGCGCTTGTATCGCACGCGCTGGATGCAAATTGAGGGTCAGGCTTCGCCAAATTCCATGATCACGTCGTCTACGGCGAGGCTGTCGCCCGGGGCGGCTTTGATCGAAGAGACGATAGCGCGTTTCTCGGCGCGCAGGACGTTTTCCATCTTCATGGCCTCTACAACGGCCAGCGCCTGACCTTCCTGCACCTCGTCGCCCTCGGCCACGGCGACCGAAACGACTAATCCGGGCATGGGGCAGAGCAGGAATTTTGAGGTGTCTGGCGGTAGCTTGACCGGCATCAGGGCAGCAAGCTCGGCTGCACGAGGGCTACGCACGGCGACGATCAGATCGGCACCACGCCAGCGGATGCGAGTACCATTTGCAACCGGCGCGATCTTCATGGTGACGGTTTCACCGCCGATATCAGCCACGACCAGCGATTGCCCCGGCGTCCAATCAGTCGTGATGTTCCAGCGATCACCGCTCTCCATCTCAACTTCGACCATGTCTCCGTCGGTTAGGACGCTGATACCGTGGGCAGAGCGGCCCGCAACAGGGTCGTCGATCATGGCAATCCAGTCCCGCGCAATTTTGCGGCGGCGTCCATCTAGCGCGCCCGAAATCTTTGTTTTGCGCGTTTCGGCAATCGTATGGGTCAGTGCGGCGATGGCGACAACCTTGTCGATTTCCGCATCGGAGACGCTCGCGCCAGTGAAACCATCGGGATATTCTTCCTCGATGAAGGCGGTCGAGATATCACCTGAGATGAATTTTGGGTGGTTCATTACGGCTTGCAGGAATGGGATATTGTGGCCGATGCCCTCCAGCTCAAACCCGTCAAGAGCCGCGCGCATTCCGGCAATGGCTGCCTCACGGCCCGGTGCCCACGTGCAGAGCTTGGCGATCATGGGGTCGTAATACATCGAAATTTCACCGCCCTCCTCAACGCCCGTGTCATTACGCACGACATGGATGTCAGACGAGCCTTCAGCGGGCGGACGGTAGCGGGTCAAGCGACCGATGGAAGGAAGGAAGTTGCGGTAAGGATCTTCGGCATAGAGACGCGATTCCATCGCCCAGCCGTTGAGTGTCACGTCTTCCTGCTTGATTTCCAACCGCTCGCCCGCCGCAACGCGGATCATCTGTTCCACGAGATCAATGCCGGTGATGAGTTCAGTAACGGGATGTTCGACTTGCAGACGTGTATTCATTTCGAGGAAATAGAAATTACGATCAGGATCAACGATGAACTCAACCGTCCCGGCAGAACAATAATCGACGGCCTTCGAGAGCGCGACGGCCTGCTCACCCATCGCGCGGCGGGTGGCTTCGTCTAGGAAGGGGGACGGCGCTTCCTCGATGACTTTCTGGTTGCGGCGCTGAATCGAGCATTCACGCTCACCAAGGTAGATAGTGTTGCCGTGCTGGTCGCCGAGCACTTGAATTTCGATATGGCGGGGTTTTTGGACGAATTTTTCAATGAAAATGCGTTCATCGCCAAAAGAAGAACGCGCTTCGGAGCGGGAGAGTGCAAAGCCTTCACGCGCCTCATCATCGTTCCACGCAATGCGCATCCCTTTGCCGCCGCCGCCCGCGCTGGCCTTAATCATCACGGGATAGCCGATCTGAGTCGCGATAGTGACCGCTTCTTCAGCATCTTCGATCAGGCCCATATGGCCGGGAACGGTGGAAACACCTGCTTCATCGGCGAGTTTTTTGGAGGTGATCTTATCGCCCATCGCCTCGATTGCACCCACGGGCGGGCCGATGAAGGCAATGCCTTCGGCCTTCAATGCCTCGGCGAATTTAGCATTCTCGGAGAGGAAACCGTAGCCGGGATGCACAGCCTGCGCGCCGGTCTGGCGGATGGCATCGAGGATTTTGTCCATCACCAGATAGCTTTCGGCGGCGACGGCAGGGCCGATATGCACGGCCTCATCGGCCATCCGGGCGTGGGGCGCATTCGCATCGGCATCGGAATAGATGGCGACGGTCTTGATGCCCATACGGCGGGCAGTCTTCATCACACGGCAGGCGATCTCGCCCCGGTTGGCGATCAGGATTTTCTCGAACATGCGCATCCCCAAGTTACGGCTGACCGTCTCTATCGCTGGAACCGGGGTTGGCGCAAGATTCGTTCGCACATGCAGCACGAGATAACGTGCAAGATGCGCTATCGGAACGCGCGGCGGTCAGGTCAAGGACGCCGCGCGCCGAAGCGGGTTATTCGAGATCGAAGGTGACATCCGGTCCCGCTGCCTCACCAGGGCGGGCTTCTTCGTAATCACCGAATGTCTCGCCCGTTCCGCCAGACGTATCACTCAAATCGAAGGTATAGATTCCGGTTGATACCGTCGTCGTTTCAGTGACGGTCGATGTTGCCGTGCCATCCTGCGCAAAGGCGGGAACGGCGAAGGCAATGGCAGCGAGGGTAAGGGATACTGTTTTCATGATGATCTCCATTGCTATCTCCAGCAAGAAAATCTGGTGCGATATCTCTTCGTGTCACGGTTGAAGACTACACATTCACGAAAATATGAGCAGGGTCATTTGACGGTAGAATCTTCTTGCCGCCGGTTGCTGCGTGGCGCATTCCTGCCGGGAACAGGGTGCTTCAATTCTAAGGAAACAGCATGGCGCATATCGATTATTACTTCACCGTTCTTTCGCCCTTCGCTTATCTAGCCGGAGACCGCATGGAACAGGTCGCGGCACGGCACGGGGCGGATATCGCCTATAAGCCGGTCGATATCATGGCCCTGTTCGCGGAGATGGGTGGCACGCCCCCGGCGCAGCGGCACGAGTCGCGCAAGGAATACCGGATGCAGGAACTCAAGCGCCTATCGAAGCTCAATGATATGCCAATGAACTTTCAACCCGCCCATTGGCCCGTGGACCCCAAACCCTCTTCTGCAATGATCGTGGCGGCACAAGCGGCGGGTGCCGATGCAGGGGCGCTATCGCGGGCGGTAATGAAGGCCGTCTGGGCCGAGGAACGCGATATCTCCGATGCAGCGACGCTGGAGATGATCCTCAGCGAAACAGGGATCGACCGGGCTACACTGGCCCCGCATATGGATGCGGCACATGCGGCTTTTGACACGATGACCAGCGAAGGCATGGCAAATGGCGTATTCGGCGCGCCTTTCTATGTCGTTGATGGTCAGCGGTTCTGGGGTCAGGACCGGATCGGGCACCTGGATGCACATCTTGCAGGCGAGCTGTGACAATAAGGCTGGCAGCGATCTGGCGGCATCCCGTAAAGTCGCTAGGTGCCGAGACACTGGATGCCGCAACGTTGCGTAAAGGCGAGGCATTGCCGGGGGATCGGGCCTATGCTGTGGCGCATGGGAAAAGCGAGCATGAAGCTGGCGCATGGTCAAGTTGCGGCAATTTTCTGCGCGTAACGAACATCCCGGCGCTGGCAAGGCCCGTCCTCACATTTAATCCTGAAAGTGAGGTGCTGACCCTTACAGATAACGGGGCAACCACCAGCTATGCGCTTGCTACAGATGCCGGGCGCAGGGCTTTGGCGGCATGGATGGGCGCGACGGCGGGAACGATCCGGCCCGGTCCTTACAGTGTTGCAGCCGTGCCGGAGGTATCGCTGACCGATGTGCGGGCGCAATGCCCGTCGGTAATGTCGCTGGCAAGCCTGCGCGATCTCTCCGCAAGGGTAGGAGCAGAACTCGATATGCGGCGATTCCGGGGGAACCTGTGGATCGACGGTGAGGATTTGGAGCCTTGGGCGGAACTTGGCTGGGCGGGAAATCTACTCACGGTCGGGGGTGCGCGGTTGGCGATGACAAAGCCAATCGAGCGGTGCCTCGCCATTGCCGCCGACCCGGTGACGGGGGAACGCGGGGATAATCCGATGCCTGCGCTGAAAGGGCTGCGGAGTGATCCGCTGTTCGGGATGCTGGCGATGGTTGAGCAAGGTGGGGCGGTTTCAATAGGCGATACGGTCACGCTGGAATAACCCGCCCATCGACATCTAGTGGATTGTTTCCAACGAAACAAACCCACTAGATTTTGGTTTGATGGATCAACTTATCTCGACATTTGAACAAGATAACCGAGAGGCCCGCGCAAAATTGTGGGATTCAAAATGTCTCGGTCGATCCACTAAAGCCAATTGCGACTATCCTGAATCACCAAGCGCCATGTTTCGTGCAGGTCTTGGTGCGAAACATGGCTCAGGTTTATCGCAAATGGCTATAGAAATTCATCTAGATGCGCATGGAATACCGCCGGATCCTCAAGATGGGCGGCATGGGCGCATCCTTTCATCAGGGCAAGGCGGCTGTTGGGGATACCATCCAGTAGCGCGTCGATCTGAGCGCGCGGATAGGAACGGTCATTGTCGCCCCAGATGACCAAAGTCGGGGCGACAATGCGGGATAGGTTCGCCGTGCCGTTCCAGTTTTCCCATGCGGTCAGGCTGGCCAACGCCGCTTGTTCCGTGCCTTTCTTTCCTTCAGCGAGGCAGGCAGCATAGCCGGGGGCGGCTTCGCCATCATTCAACCATGTGGCGGCGATCATGCGCATGGTCGCCTCTACGCCATCGCGGCGGATGCGGGCGCGGGAGGCATCGAGCGTCTCGAACCGGCCCGGCAACAGGCCGACGCAGCCCGTGCCATAGAGAATGAGACGGGTAACGCGGTCAGGTTGCTGCGCAATCATTTCCTGCACCACCATGCCACCCATCGAATGACCCAGCAGCGCGATATGCCTCATGCCCTGCGCATCCAAAGTCGCCCAGACCTGTGCGGCATGGGCGGCGATACTGTCGGGAGCGGTCAGATGCGCGCTATCGCCAAACCCGGCGAGGCTGGGCGCGATGACGTCGAAACGGGGGGCGAAGTGTTCGATTTCGGCGGTCCAGTGCCCTGCACCACCGAAATAGCCATGGACGAGAACGAGGGGTGGGCCATTGCCTGCCCGTGTGACCGTCAGCGTTTCCATGTCTTTCCCCTTCCGCGTGTTCGCGATAGCCTGACTTTAACGACAGGAGAGCGCCAGCATGAAATTTCCCTTCCCCACGCCCTATCCCTCGCGCCGATCCGCCGTCATGGCGGAGAACATCGTCTCAACCTCGCAACCGTTGGCGGCGCAGGCGGGGCTGGCAATGCTAACGCGGGGAGGGAATGCGGTAGATGCGGCGCTGGCCACGGCAATTACACTGACCGTGGTAGAGCCGACGGGGAACGGCCTTGGCTCGGATGGGTTCGCGATTATCTGGGACGGCGCGCGTTTGCACGGAATGAACGCAAGCGGGCGTTCCCCCGCCGCGTGGACGCCGGAACGATTTGGCGCGACGGGCGTACCAGAAACCGGGTGGAACTCGGTAAGCGTGCCGGGGATGGTCGGCGGGTGGGTGGCCCTGTCGGAAAAATTCGGGAAGCTACCATTCGCTGACTTATTCAAGCCTGCGATCCGTTATGCGGAGGAAGGGTTCATCGTCTCGCCAATTATCGCGACGTTATGGGCGAATGGAGCGAGTAATCTTGGCGATCAACCCGGTTTTGCGGACCATTTCATGCCGGGAGGGCGGGCACCCTTCGCTGGGGAACGGTTTGTGGCCAAGGACACGGCGCGGTCGCTGCGCCTAATTGCGCAGACGAAGGGCGAGGCGTTCTACCGGGGCGAGTTGGCCGAAAAGATGGTGGCGCATTCAGCGGCGAATGACGGCACAATGACGATGGAGGATTTGGCGGCGGAAGCGCCGGATTGGTGCGGGACGATCCATGCGGGGTTCGACGGGGTCGATCTGCACGAGATCCCGCCGAACGGTCAGGGAATTGCGGCATGCATGGCGCTGGGGATGCTGGCGCATACGCCGGTGCGCGACTATGGGCCAGACGACCCGCGTGCGCTGCACCTTATGTGGGAGGCGATGAAACTGGCGTTTCGGGATATCGACGCCTATGTCGCAGACCCCGGCCATATGGCGGCGGTGACGGCGCAGGATATGCTCGATCCGGGGTATCTGAAACAACGCGCGGTGCTGATTGATCCGGCGCGGGCACAGGATTTCGGGGCAGGTGCGCCAAAGCGGGGCGGCACAGTCTATCTGGCCACCGCCGATACGAACGGGATGATGGTATCGTATATCCAGTCAAACTATGCGGGGTTCGGGTCCGGCGTGGTGGTGCCGGGAACGGGCATCCATATGCAGAATCGGGGCAGTGCATTCGTGATGGCAGAAGGGCATCCGAACCGGGTTGGTCCCCGCAAGCGGCCTTTCCACACGATTATTCCCGGCTTCCTTATGGCGGAAGGCACGCCCCGCATGGCTTTTGGTGTGATGGGTGGGCCGATGCAGGCGCAAGGGCATGTGCAGATGGTCCTACGAACGCAGCTATGGGGGCAGGACGTGCAAACCGCCGTAGACGCGCCGCGCTGGCGGGTGACAGAAGGGCTGGGCATTGCTTGCGAGAGCGCGATGGATGCGGGGACGCTGCAAACCATGGCCGATCTAGGCCATGCGATTTCGTTGGAAACGCCCGATGCGGCCTTTGGTTTTGGGGGCGCGCAACTGGTGCATCGGCTGGATAGCGGCGGCTATGCGGGCGGATCAGACCCGCGCAAGGACGGCTGTGCGGTCGGGTTCTGAAGGACGCTATGCTTCGCTCAATCCCTTCCGATACCGCTCGGCATTTGCGACGTAATGGGCGGCGGTGGCGCGGCATCGTTGGATTTCAGCTTTCGATAGGTCGCGGATGGCCTTGGCGGGACTGCCCAGCGCCAGTTTACCCGCCTCCACTTCGCGGCCTTCGGGCACCAATGCACCCGCGCCAACCAATGCGCCCAACCCGATCCGCGCACCATTTAACACAGTCGCTTTCATGCCGATCAGCGCGCCTGCGCCGATATGGCATCCGTGGACCATCGCCATATGACCCAATGTGACATCCTCTTCTAATGTCAGCGGAAAACCAGGGTCGGAATGGAGAACGCAGCCGTCCTGCACATTGCTACGTGGGCCTATGGTCATCACCTCATTATCACCGCGCAAGATAGCACCGAACCAAACACTTGCGCCCTCGGCGATGGTGACATTGCCGATGATGGTAGCGTCGGGCGCAACCCATGCGGTGGGATGGATGGTCGGGGCGATGCCGTCTAGAGTGTAGAGCATGGAGCCGTCCGTCACTGAATTTACGTTATGCTGCCTGTAGCATATCGACCAAGCATCGCAATCCCATCATCTATCTCTTGCACAACTCTATGGAATACGTCACATATTCCATAGATAAGAAAGCCATTATACTGTGGTTGTGGATAAAGGATGGAAAGCGATGCCGACGATCAGGATCAGTGACGGGACATTCAGGGCATTGCAGGAGATGGCCGAACCTCTGGTTGATACCCCCGGCTCCGTGATTGACCGGCTGGTGCGCGAACACCGCGAACGGACGGGCGCAACAGTCGAACCGGAACAAGACCCGCGCACGGCCCCCGCTCGCGCCTTTGATCCCGCCTCACCCCCCGGCCTGACCCATACGATGATCGATAAAGCCAGCGTGGATGGCAAACCATTGGAACGCCTACGCTGGGCAAATGTGTTGTTGCATGTCATCAAGGCCGTCGGCGCGCGCGGCTATTCCGGGCAAGCACTGGTCGATTCCCTGAACATCAATGCCCGCACTGACGTCTTCGAGGAGCGCGGATACAAGCATTACCCCGAACTCGGACTATCAATACAGGGACAAGCCGCACAGGACGCATGGCGAGAAACCGCGCGCCTTGCCTTACAGCACTCGATCCCCCTTGAGATTGCCTTCCATTGGCGTGACAAGCCCGCCGCCGATTATCCGGGCGGCAAAGGAACGATGACTGTCACGTAACGGCCTGAAATCCCGAGACAAAGCCATCCAACCCCGGATTGCGGCGATGCAGGCGCAGGCGCTCGGCGGTCAGGATCGCGGCGAGCTGAGTGCCGCATTTCTCCAGATCGCCATTGACCAGCACGTAATCATATTCGCGCCAATGGCTGATCTCATCCATCGCCTTGGCCATACGGCGGGCGACTGTGGCATCATCATCTTGCGCGCGAGACTTTAGGCGGGCCTCCAAGGCGGGGATGGATGGGGGCAGGATGAAGACGCTGACCACATCGCCCTGCATCGCCAGCTTGATCTGTTGCGCGCCCTGCCAATCCACGTCGAATAAGACATCGCGACCAGCGGCCAGCGCCGCTTCGACCGGCGCGCGGGGCGAGCCGTAGAGATTGTCAAAAACCTTCGCATGTTCAAGCATTTCGCCCATCTCGACCATCTCACCAAAGGCATCGATGGTGACGAAATGATAGTCCACACCATCCGTCTCACCCGCACGCGGGGGGCGGGTGGTGGCCGAAACAGACAGGCTTAGACAATCATCGGCGGCAAGGAGTTGACGCGACAGGGTCGTCTTTCCCGCGCCCGATGGCGAAGACAGGATGAAGAGCAGCCCACGCCGGGGCATGGTGTCATATGGCTCGACGGACCCCAATACGGGGTGCATCGGCGAGGTGGAAGCATCATTCGACATTCGCGGCCTGTTCCCGAAGCTGTTCGATGACGCTTTTCAGGTCCAGACCAATCCGCGTCAACCGCTCCGTCGCCGATTTCGAGCATATAGTGTTGGTTTCGCGGTTAAACTCCTGTGTCAGAAAATCGAGTTTGCGGCCCACGGGGCTATCACTGGCTAGCAGGTCAAGGGTTGCGGCATGGTGCGCGCGCAAGCGGTCGATCTCCTCACGAATATCGGCGCGGGCGGCGAGGATTGCGACTTCCTGTTCAAGGCGGTCAGGGGCAAGCGTGTTCTCGCCGCTCATCAACTCACTCACTTGCCGCAACGTGCGCTCACGCAGGGATTGTACTGCCTCTATCGCTCCCGCATCGGCGTCCCGAACCAGTGATTCAATCTGAGTCATCTGTGCAGCAATGACACGGGACAGCCGAGCACCTTCATCCTTTCGTACAGTGATCAATGCATCGAGAGCTTGGGCAAACGACTTCGTGAGCGGGGCGATGAGTGGCTCGATATCGGGGCGCTCGCTCCGCCCTCCGCCATTCGCTGATAAGGCGAGCGAAACCAGCTTCTCACCGCTGACCGGAGCGAGGGGAATACCCACCGCCGAAGCCGCCTCTCTTATCGCGATGAGCGCCTTAATAGCGGCCTGCACTGTATCAGGATCGGGGGTCAATTTGCTCTCTTCGCGCTGCCGCTCAATGGAGAGGTTGGCCGTCACTGATCCGCGCGCAAGTGCCTTGCGGGCAAGGGGGCGCAAGGCCGCATCAAGCGCCTCGAACCCCTGAGGCAAGCGCATTTTCAGGTCTAATCCACGGCCATTGACGCTACGCAATTCCCAGCGCCAAACGAAACCAGCATCGGTTCCTTCTAATACCGCGAAGCCGGTCATACTCTTCATCCGCTTACGCCTCTTTCTCGTCGTAAAACACAAGTTTAATGGATCATGGGGAAGACGACCATGGGGATAAGATGACGTATCGTAAGCTTTGCGCATGTGCCATGTATGAAAATGGAATGGCACAGGGGTTGCGACCTGCTTTTCAAGTTTCGTTTCGGCCCGACCTGTTCTACCATATCAGCAAGTCGGGAAGACGATGAACATGAAAACCGTGGCCTAACGACCCGACGAGGCAGCCAAGCATGAAACATCCTAAGACCCGCGCCCTATACGATTACTGGAACTCGATCCGCGATGGACGGCTTGCCCCGTTTCGCAGTGAGATAGAGCCGCGCGAAATTGCGCCGCTACTAGACAGCACCTTTATCCTTGAAGCCCAAAGTCGCGACTCGGTGCGCTTTCGCCTCGCTGGAACGCGCCTATGTGAGAATTTTGGGATGGAACTGCGCGGCATGAGCGCGCTGGCCCTGTGGCACGGTGAATGCCGCGCCAAGGTGCGCGATGTGATGCACCGGGTCGTTGCCGAACCCTGCATCGGTCATGTAACCTGCACCGTCGAAAACCGGGGCGGCTTTCACTATCAGGCTGAATTCCTCTATCTGCCGCTACGCTCAGATATGGGCGAGATGACCCGCGTTCTGGGATGTGGCTATTACATGGGTGAAGAGCGGGCCTTTGCCAAACTCTATGATCCCATCCACCATTGGGTCGACCGGGTCCGGCTGTTCGAGCTGACCGGGGACAGTTTTGAGGGCGTTGGAACCGGCCCCCTCTTCGGGCGACGGTCAAGCGACGATCACCGCAAAGCACAGCTAGAACCGCTGACTCAAGTCGGCGTTGAGCGCAAGACACCCGATCTCAAGACCATTGATGGCGGCGTTGCGCGGCGTTTGGCCCGCACAGATGAAGACCGCGACCGGGGACATTTGCGGCTGGTCAAATCCGACGCGGGCTGACCTACGCCCCCCTTCTGTATTTCCAAAAGCCCTGCGTTTGCGCAGGGTTTTTTTGTTTTCAGGCACCTGCCGTCGTTATGAAATCCGTCAATTCGCCATAGCCCGTCGCACGGCGCACGTAGCGCAAGCCAAGACGCTCAGCGGCGGCGCGGGCCTTGGCATCCAACACCGGATCATCGGTTTGGGCGAGGTGAACGACGCGATCATAATGGGCGAAGTACAAGTCTTTCAGGTCGGGGTGGCGGTCGAGACCCATCCCCTTCCATAATAATGTGTCGAACTGGCGAGCAAAGAAATCGGTGATGTAGAACGCGCCTATTTCTTCTTCCGCCTGTTCCGCAAAACGGTCAAGGCCGTCGAAGAAGGCATAGCAATGTGGGCCGGGAATGCGGCTAACGCCCTCCTCCCCGCAAACCACATCAAGCAGGCCACCCGTACCACAATCAGCATAGACGACATGGATATGCTCAATCCCCCGCATGCGCGCATCGCGCACCTTGGCGCGCACGGCTTCGGGGATCTTTTCGGGGTGATTATGTAGATTGGCGGGCAGACATTCGAGTTTCAGGTCAGTCAGACCGTTCATCTCGATGATCGCGAGGATTTCGCGGGCAAGCGCACCACAGGCGATGAGCAGGGTCTTCGCGGTTTCGGGCGCAGGGATATCTACGGGCCGGTCGGCGAGGATTTCATCGACCAATTTTGCGGGCGGCATCGAAACAGCGCGTGACGTCCTTGCGGCGGCTTCACGACGGCCCCCGCGCCTCATGGCAGAATATCCGCTTCGGTATAGGGACATGTTTCTGGAATGGCGCGGCGGTAATGATCGAGCCGCGCTTCCTCGTGCAACTCGAAGGAATCAAGGGCAGCCATACGTGCGTCTTCGTATTCTTCAGCTATGATCGAAGATAGAGACGGGCGAAGACTCGGATTGTGCTTCACGACCTTGCGGGCATGACGCTGCTGCGCTCTGATGGTCATTCGCCACTGTCTCACCGGACCATCGTTCATGCCATGATCGAGCTTCAGACGATGTTCGAGGATCAGCGCAATGGCCGAATGTAAGGCGCTTCGTTCGGAGCGTCCCAAACTTTCGATCTCCTCGATGACGTTCTCCCAATCGACGGCATCATACGCCCCCACACGCATGGCACGAGCCTGTTGCTCCGACCACTTCGTGAAGTCGCGGTCATAGAGTGAGTCGAGAATATCGCGGGTTCCATCCATCGGTGGAGCTTACTTCAAATGCGCCCGGAAGTCATGGGGAGCATATACCCCATGACTTCGGGATAATCCTAGCTACGCATCCGCGAGCCGTTGGCGTCGAAGAGGGGGGTATCCGCGATGGTGGCTTTGCGGCGCTTGCCGAGGATTTCGATCTCGAATGCGCCCTCGCCTGTATCGCCTTCCATCTCCTTAGGGATATAGCCCATCGCCACCGATTTACCCGCCGCATGAGCAAATCCACCAGAGGTAATCCAGCCAATCGCCGCTGAATCGCCATTGTGGAAGACCGGCTCATCACCGATAGCATCGGCGTCATCCGCATCGACCACGAAGGTTTTCAACCGCAGTTTCGCGCCGTTCGCTTTCGCTTCCTCAAAAGCTGCGCGGCCAATATAATCCGCTTCTTTCTTGGTAGAGCAAAAACGATCGAGGCCACATTCGACGGGAGAATAGATGGGGCGGTATTCGCGGCCCCATGTGCCAAATTTTTTCTCCAGTCGCAGGGAAAGGAAAGCCCGCAGGCCAACATTGCGGATACCGTGTTCCGCACCATGCTCATGTAACAGGTCGTAGATGCGGCGTTGGAATTCGGGCTTCATCCAGATTTCATAGCCCAGATCGCCAGTGAAGCTGACCCGGCCCACAATGCAGGGGATGCCATCGAGGGTCATCTCGCGGATATCCATGAACTTCATGGATTCATGCGACACGTCTTCATCGGCGATTGCAGCAAGCAAATCGCGCGATTTTGGGCCGGAGATGGAGAGGCCGTTCATACCCAGACCCAGCGCGTCGATCTCGACCGAGCCATCATCGGGTAGGTGCTTGAGGAACCAGCGCATATGGTAGGTTTCGGCATTACCGGCGCCAAGGATCAGGAATTTCGGCGCCTCGCTGGCGGGCGTGAGCGGGTTGCCATCGCCGATATCAGCGGCCCCTTCGGATGCCCCGGCCTTGGGCTTGGTCAGGTTGGCAAGGGAGAAATCACCGATGACCTTGCCGTCATGCTTGAGCATTGGGGCCAGTGTCATGCGGCCCGGTGCGGGGATTTTGCAGGCAAGGATACTATCGAGCCACGCCACAGCACCCTCGCCGGTCACGATGTACTTGGCGAAGCCCGATGCCTCGACCAGCCCCACGCCCTCACGCAGCGCGCGGCATTCTGCGCCAACATGGTCAAAATCAGCGGAGCGGCGGAAGCTGTGTTCGTCTTTGACGCCTTCAGGCGCGTACCATAGCGGAGCCTCCAACCCCCATGAGTCGCCCATCTGCGCGCCTTCAGCGAGCAATTTGTCGTAGATCGGTGTGGTCTTGCCCGGACGTGCGGCCCAGAGTTCTTCGTTCGGGAATTTGATCTGGAAGCGGCGGGAATAGTTCTCACGCACTTTCTTGTTGGCATATTTCATGGTGGTCCAGTCGCCATAACGGGCGATATCCATGGCCCAGATATCCGCACCCGGATCGCCGTGGATCATCCAGTTGGCAAGCGACAGGCCGACACCGCCACCCTGTGAGAACCCAGCCATAATTGCCACAGCACACCAGTATCCCGGCATTCCGCGCATTGGACCAATCATGGGGTTGCCATCGGGACCGAAAACAAAGGGACCGTTGACGGCCTGACGGATACCCGCTTCGGCATAGGCGGGGAAATGCTCGAAGATTTTCTCCAAGCTTGGCATGATCCGGTCGTAATCCGGCTCCAGCAATTCGGAGCCGAAATTCCATGGCGTCTCCGACGGTTGCCACGGCTTGCAGTTTTTCTCGTAGGTGCCGATCAGCACACCGTCGCGTTCTTGACGGGTGTAGAGTTCAGCAGAGAAGTCAACGGCATGGCCAACTTCGCGGCCCGTGCGCTCGTTGAATTCGGCAACGCCGGGCAGAGCATCGGTTAACAGGTAATGGTGCTCCATTGCGAGGATGGGCAGTTCCAGACCAGCCATACGGCCCACTTCACGCGCCCAAAGGCCGCCCGCATTGACGACATTCTCCGTGTGGATGTTGCCTTTGTCGGTCACGACCGTCCATGTGCCATCGCCATTGGGGATGGTATCTACGACCTTGGTTTGCTCATGGATTTTCGCGCCGAGGATCTTGGCGGATTTAGCATAGGCATGGGTGACGCCATAAGGATCGAGGTGACCATCAAGGGGGTCGTAGATCGCGCCAACGAATTTTGACTTGTCGAAGAAGGGGTTCACCTCTTGCGCCTCGTCAAGGCTCATCTCGCGCAGGTCGAGGCCGAGATACTTGCCGCGTGCGAGGGACATGCGCAGCCATTCCATACGCTGTTCATCCGCCGCCAGCATGACGCCGCCCGTCTGGTGAACACCGCAGGACTGACCCGACAATTCCTCAATCTCTTTGTAGAGTTCGATGGTATATTTCTGGAGCTTCGCGACGTTCGGGTCGCCGTTGATCGTATGAAACCCGCCCGCCGCGTGCCATGACGAGCCGCAGGTCAGCACATCGCGCTCAAGCAGCATGATATCGGTCATGCCCCCCTTGGCGAGGTGGTAGAGGACGGAAGCGCCGACCACGCCTCCCCCGATAACGACGGCCTGAGCGGTATTTTTCATCATATCCTCGCGCAAATGCGATCCGCCTGCGGCGGTTTTCCAGCGGCCAGTCAACGCCTCGAACTCAAGGTCCGCCAGTCTGAAAGTGACATGTTTTGGTCAGGTCTGCGCGATGGGCTTTCGTTGAATATGATTCTCATCGCAGGTTTTTGCCGGTATCGAATCGAACTTGGCGAGAACACACGAAAAACATTTCCGACGTCCCACATCCTCAACATCTAATTTTGGGGCAATCGTGCCACGGTTCCGCCACAAACAACGACTGCGACAACTTGACACAGTTGCGGGTGTTTCCTTTCAGAATCAAAGGGCCGTAAACATTTTGACATGATTTGAAACGTGGCGAACGGAACGGATATGTCCTTTTTTATTCCCGTCTTCACGAACATTCCCGTACATAGACCATCACCACACTAGAAGTGATCGAGCAATATTGCCTCAAACCATAGAAGCAATCAGCAACACCAAACCAGACCTTTACAGGCAGGAGTTCACATCGTGTCCAAACTCTCCTTCGCGGCGATCATTGCCGCTTCGACCATCTTTGCCGGTTCCGCTTTCGCGCAGGACGTCACTATTGTCGATGCGCAGGCTCTGACCGCTCCAGTTTATGGCTCCGCCGATGTCGTTGTCGCGGTTCCTCGCCCCGGTGATATCGCCGTGCAGACCACCGAAGCGGTAGAATTCGTTGAAGCGGCTGCTCCTACCGCTTCCGATAATCTTGATATGAGTGGTGCCGATGGCTCGCTCCGCGCTTGCTACGCCAATGGCGGTATCGCAAAACAGCGCGAAGACTTCTCCTATTTCTGTAACTACGAGCAGTCTGCTCCTACGCAGTCAACTGCTTCCTCGGCTTACTCGCTCGGAGCCGATGAGGAATCGTCCTATCAGGGCACGACGAACATCGTCGACGAAGCACTGATCGATTGCGTGAACCGTGGCGGTACGCTAATCCAGCTTGCAGCTAACGAGCAGTTCGCCTGCGCGATGTAAGGCATTGCCTGCGGGGTCCGCTGGACCTAGCGAAACGTGAATGATAAGGCTCTTCCGCGCCAATCGCGCGGGAGAGCTTTTTGTTTCATAGACGACCCATTGCGCCAGATGGTCAGCCTATCGGCCTACTCGGTGGTTCCTTCGATCCCGCCCATGGAGGCCACGCGCATATATCGCGGATCGCCCTGAATCGCCTGCGCCTCAATCGCATTTGGTGGCTTGTATCACCGGGCAATCCACTTAAACTCAACACCCCCGCACCCTTGGAACGCCGAATGGATGCCGCCCATGCGGTTCTGGACGGCACCGCGCGCATCATCCCCACAGATATAGAGCGCGTATTAGATACTGTTTACACCGTCGATACGATCCATGCGCTAAAGAGGCGCTATCCCCGCGCACGGTTTATCTGGTTGATGGGGGCGGATAACCTCGTCCAATTCAATCGCTGGCACAAATGGGAAGAGATCATGCACGCGCTACCCATCGCCGTCATGGCCCGCCCTGGTGAGCAAGTACGTGCAGGGCTTTCCGTTGCCGCGCGCCGCTTTGCTGCGTTTCGTGTACCAGCCCATGAAGCCGCCGCCCTACCCTATCGTGAACCGCCTTGCTGGACGATGCTAACTCATCCGACATCGCGGCTTTCTTCCACATCCATACGTGCGAAAGGCGGGTGGCAATGACATCGAGACGGGCCTTTGTGACGGGCGGCATGGCGATGGCAGCGTTGCGCCCCGATATCGCCGCCGCAGCCCCTACGCCGCCTTCGGGCGAGACGGGCTGGCTGTTGATGGATGCGGAATCCGGGGCCGTACTCGACAGCCGCGCAATCGATACCGGCTTCATTCCCGCATCGACAACGAAATCCGTAACCGCGTTGCTGACGCTATCGACCCTACCCCCAACCACGCGCTTCCTGACCCGCATCCATGCGACCGGTCCCTTGCGCAATGGCGTGTTAGAGGGTGATCTGACGCTGGTAGGCGGGGGCGACCCGGCGCTTGATACAGGTGATCTGGCGCAGCTTGCCAAGGCGTTGCGCGCCAAAGGCTTGCGCCGGGTTGCGGGGCGTTTTCTTGTTGCCGCCATTGACGGGCCAGATGAGCCGGTACTGAATGAACAACAACCGCTCCAAGCCAGCTATAACCCCGCAATCGGCGGATTGTGCTTAAATTTCAACCGCGTTCTCTTGCGCTGGCGCAGGCAAGGCAACCGACATCGCCTTGCCGCCATCGCCCATTCAGACAATCGTTCGGTTTCGGCTCGATCCGTGGATTTCAAAGCATCGCGTTCGGCGAGTGCACCACGACATCGCATGGACGGAGATCGCGAAATCTGGACACTTCCTGCGCGTGACTTACACCGCGATGGGGAACGCTGGATGCCCATCCGTAATCCGGCCAGCTATGCGGGGGCTGTATTTCGGTCGCTCTGCGATGAGGCAGGGATCGTCCTCCCCCTCGCCGAGCGGACGGATAACGTTCCAACCGACCCGCCGCTCGCGTTGCACCGATCCGATGTGGTCTTTGCTTTGACCACGAAGATGATGAAGTATTCCACCAACCTCACGGCGGAGATGCTGGGCATCGCCGCCGCACGGCGTATCGGTGGGATTCCGCGCATGATCGAGGATGCCGCCGCCACCTCGGTCGATTGGCTACGCCGGGAGGGCGGGATCGACGGTCCCTTGACCCTCGCCAACCATTCGGGCCTATCCTCCGCATCGCGGATCACGCCCCGGCAAATGGCCGACACCCTACGCCTTGGTTATCGCCGCTTTGGCACCGGCTATATCGGGATGCACACGAAGGGCGAATTGCGTGGGAACCGCAATGGCCTACCGCCCTATCGCTTTTGGGCGAAGACCGGCACGATGAATTACGTCCGTTCCCTTGCCGGGTTTTTGGAGGTCGATGGTCGCCGCGCTATCTTTGTGATCTTTCACATGAATGCGCGCAACCGTGCCGCCCTCGACGCCGCCTATACCCCCTATGACGAGCGCCGCCCGCCCGGTTCAGGCCGCTGGCTACGCCGGGCACTCGACCATGAGAATGCACTATTGCGGGGCTGGTTGAGTGCTGGATTGCGCTGAACAGGCTGCACGCCCTATATGGTCCCGAAACCCGACAAAAGGATCATACGATGACTTGGACCGTCTACCTCTCCGGCGAAATCCACACCGATTGGCGCGAGCAGATTGAAACCGGCGCACGGGAACGTGGCCTACCTGTCGAGTTTACCGCTCCCGTTACGATCCACGAAAATTCAGACGATTGCGGCGTGGCGATCCTTGGCGCAGAGCCAAACAAGTTTTGGCATGATCACAAGGGCGCAAAGCTTAACGCGATCCGCACCCGCACGCTGATGGAGCAAGCTGATGTGGTCGTGGTGCGGTTTGGTGAGAAGTACAAGCAGTGGAACGCGGCCTTCGATGCAGGCATGGCCGCCGCACTCGGCACGCCGCTGATCGTGCTGCATGGGCCGGACCATGCCCATGCGCTGAAGGAGGTGGATGCGGCGGCGTTGGCCGTGGCGGAACATCCCGAACAGGTGGTACAGATGCTCGATTACGTCATCAATGGCGTGTTGCCAAAGGCGTAGCCGCTCACAAAAAAAACCGCCGCTCCGGGGAGCGGCGGGCCAACTCATCAACCACGCTGTAGCGATTTGCGATAAACCTGAGCCATATTTCACGCCAAGAGCCGCGCGAAATATGGCGCTTGATGATTCAGGGTGATCGCAATTCGCTTTAATCTCAGAACGTGTGCTTGAACACCAGACCAAGGGTGTATCCGCTCACGCCATCCTGTCCGACATTCGTCGATCCCTGAAGGTTAACCGAGGTGCTGTGCGACAGCTCCTTGACAATTGTTGCCGATAGAAACCCATAGGAATCGTCTGGACGGGGCGCTCTCTGCACGTTTTGCGGTGCCGCACCCAAGGCGAAAGGCACCTCGACCTCATCATCGTTGAAGTCATGCTCCCACGATGCGCGCAGGCCGAAAGTCCATGTCGGATCGGATGGCGGACGGTAGAAGCCGCCCAATGCCAGCGTGCCGCGATAGCCAACATATTCGAGGTCGCCAATGGTCGCCTGCGCCGCCACCATCGAGTCACCCAGCGCGCTTTCGGTATACCCGTCGATATCAACCCGCTCCAAGGCAAAGCCAACGCTCGGATTGACAAAAAAGCCATTACCAACAGGCAAGACGCCGCCGACATTGGCGCGCGCGATCAAGTATGTACCGTCCGTATCGGCCTGATATCGCTCGGTCGTAACGCGCGTACCACTGATATCATTGATACTGTAGTTCCGGTCGATATCGATGGATTCAATCACACCACCGCCGAGGAACCCGTTGACATAGACGCCGGGAATGATCTGCGCGACGCCAAAGACGCCCCCGACGAACAAGCGCGAGTCGAACCCGCCCTGATCATTCTCGAAATCGACCTGCCCATGGTCAACGCTGCCGCCAATACCGAGCAGGATGTTGGGCGCGACCATCACGTCCGCTGCCGCCTTGACCACCTGTGTTTCGGCATCAAAGCCCGGCACGACCTGCTGTGAATCGCTCTCGTAAAAACCCGCTTCCACGCCGCCATAGACCTCGACATTGCCGACCGGGCGGCGGATGCGCGCACCCGTATCATCATTGACGAAAAACGCGCCAAGGTTTAGCCGCTGCTCCAGACCCAACGACTGTTGACGTAGGGCCGAGATTGTGGCGACAGGCATTACGCCAACCTGACCGATATCGACCAATGCCGCCCTCGCAATCTGCGCCAGCACGTTATGCGCTTCCTCGCTAGGGTGAACCAGATCGGCGAAGACAAGGTCAAGACCCGCCGTAGCCGGGTTCGTGTTGATCCCCTGCACACATTGCACCGCAGAGGTTGTGCAATCAAAAATTGCACGCTGATTAACATCGGAAAATCCATAGCGAGTCGGATTATCCAGCACCGCCGACAGAACAGCATCCGAATCGACGAGCGCAACCCTACCACCAACACCGGATGCCAAAGTTTGGTTGTAAATTCCGACCAGTCTCGACAAATCAGACGCGCGCGTCGAACCAACACCGCCGACCGCAGCACTACCTTGCCCCAATGGCGTATTCGCGCCGATATCGGGCGTCGTAACAACGATGACATTGGCCGGGCCGCGCGCGAGGATTTGTTCGATACCGCCCACCAACTGACCCGCCGCCTGCGCCGCCGCGCCATTTGCCTGCGCATCCGTGAGCGCACCAACTGCGGTGCCACCTTCCAGCGTCAAGACGTCATTCGCACCGGCCCATACGACGATCAGATCAGAGCCGTTAAAACTATCATTCGCAGCGAGGAGCCTGTCAATCTGCGTCAGTGCCGGGGTCTGCGTAATGCCCAGTTGCGTTGGCGTTGGAGTGCCGGGACCGCTAACCGGATCATTCTGTCCTGCGGCAGGGGCGGCCACGCGCGCCCCCCCTTGGGCGTAGTTCGTACCATCCAAGGGAATGTCGTTCACCAACCCCGCAAGCGGTGTGCCGGTTGCCGCAGGAACGCCCGTGATGAGGTTTGGCTGGAGCGGGATGCCGAAACTATCGGCAAGTACTTCGGCATAGGTCCGGCTACTGCCATCCGCTGCGTTATTGGTGAAGCGGAAACGAAAATCCTGATTGGCTAAGCTTGGCGGCGTCGCGCCCTGTCCTGCGAGAATAAAGGTACTCGATTGTGTATAGGTGCCGCCATCACTGAGACTATCGCCGATGACGAACATGCGGTTTAGCTCGAATTCATCCGCCATCGCAGTGGTGGATAATGTCACAGCAAGCGCAGTGCTCGCCAGCAAAGACTTGGTTCCGAAACCCATTCTAATCTCCCTTGCCTGCCCCTTTCGGACAGTTTCTTGTCACTCACCCCCGAATTCTCGCGAGGGAGTATGCGAGCGATGACCCGCATATCGTTCTTTGTACAGAGTGACGTAGGGTCCGATACTTGACTATGGGTGATTACGCCCTAAGGGCACGCAGAAATGTCACACCCACGGTGGCCGGGGTGTAGCGCCGCAGATCTGCTCTTTTTCGGTAATGCGGGGTTACGTGTGATGCTTTTTGAAACACCAAACGCCTTATTTTACGTGGCTCTTGGCGCAAAATATGCGCTCATGCTTATCGCAATTGAATCAATAGATGACTTCTTTATGCTGCCCCGGATGTTCTGTGGCACCAAGTTACGCGGTGCTGGTCCGGGGCAGTGGAAAGAGGCCGTTGGCAAGGAGCGTTGATCTTACGCCGCTGCCTGTTGCGGTTGGAAGCGTCCGTAGAAGGTTTCGCCCTTAGCTGCGATATCTTTCAAGAGGTTAGGTGCAGCAAAGCGGTTGCCGTATTTGGCGGTCAAGGCATCACAAATCGCGACAACATCCGCCGGTCCCGTAAGGTCAATCCACGACATCGGGCCGCCCGACCATGGGGCAAAACCCCAGCCGAGGATTGCGCCAACATCGCCCTCACGGATATCGACCAGCACATCCTCTTCCTTGGCGCGCACGGCCTCCAACACTTGCGCGAGGATCAGGCGGTTCTTGACCTCCTCAAAGTCGGGTTGGTCTTCCGAGACAGGAAAATGCGTGGCGAGATCAGGCCATAGCGCCTGACGTTTGCCATTTTCGTCATAGTCATAGAAGCCCTTGCCGTTCTTGCGCCCTGCGCGGCCTTGGTCTTCATAGAGAGCCTTAATCACATCATCCGCGCCGGTGCCGACATAGGCATCACCCATCTGCGCCTTGGTTGCCGACATGATGCGGTGGCCAAGCTCAAGCGAGGTTTCATCGGTCAGTTGCAGCGGCGCAACAGGCATGCCGATTTGCTTGGCGGCGTTCTCGATCAGGGTCGGGTTAACCCCCTCGCTGACCATTATCATCGCCTCGTTTAGATACGGGATAATGCAGCGATTGGCGTAGAAGAAGCGCGCATCGTTGACGACGATCGGCGTTTTCTTGATCTGGCGTACGAAATCGAGCGCCTTGGCAACCGCCAGATCGTTGGTTTTTTCGCCCTTGATGATCTCGACCAGCATCATTTTATGCACCGGCGAGAAGAAGTGGATGCCGATGAAATTATTGGGGCGGCTCGATGCCTTGGCCAGCCCGGTAATGGGCAGGGTCGAGGTATTGGTGGCAAAGATGGCGTCATCGGCAATGACGGCCTCGACCTTGGCGGTGACTTCGGCCTTGATCTTTGGGTCTTCAAACACGGCTTCAACGATAAGATCACAGCCTTTCAGCGCGTCATAATCCGGCGTGGCGTTTACATGGGCGAGGATTTCGGTTTTCGCCTCCTCCGTCACCTTCTTGCGCTTGACGCCCTGGTCCAGCAGCCCCTCAATGGTTGCATGGCCCTTGTCAGCGGCCTCCTGATCGCGGTCAACGAGGACAACGTCGATACCCGCGCGCGCAGCAACAAAACCGATGCCCGCACCCATCATACCCGCGCCGATGACGCCGACCGATTTGACCTTTGCGTCCGGTACATCAGGGCGGCGCGCGCCTTTCTCAATGGCTTGTTTGTTCACGAAGAGCGAGCGGATCATCGCCGCCGAGCGTGGGTCCATCAGGACAGAAGTGAACCAGCGTGCCTCAATCTTGAGCGCATTATCCATATCGACCAGCGCGCCTTCATAGACCGCCGAGAGCATTGCATTGGTCTGTGGGTAGACGCCCGCTGTCTTGCCGTGGGTCATGGCAACCGCACCGAGAAAGGTGGGGAAACCTTTTGGCGTGTAGGGCGCACCACCCGGTAACTTGAAGCCCTTTGCGTCCCATGGTTTGACCGCATCGCTTTCGGATGAACCTTTGACCCATTCGACGGCCTTTGCGACCAGCTCATCGGCAGGAACGATCTCATCGATCAGAAGGCCGGCCTTGGCCTTCTTAGGGTTCACCAATTTGCCTTGCAGCAGGTAATCGGCGGCACCCATGATACCCAGCATTCGCACAAGACGGGTGGTGCCGCCCGCACCGGGGAAAAGACCGACGAGCGTTTCGGGCAGGCCCAGTTTGGCCTTCGGGTTGTCGGCGCTAAAGCGACGGTGGCAAGCGAGCAGCAACTCGAACACGCCACCAAGCGCCGTGCCGGGGGTGGCGGCGGCAAAGACCTTACCGCCTTTTTTCGTTTTGGGATCAGCGCCTGCGACCTCGATCTTACGATACAGAGAGTGCAGCGCCCAGACAAAACCGAACAGCGCCTCGCCGACATTGCCGCCTTCTTTCACAGCCTGCGCCTTGATCTGCGCCAGCATGGTCAGATCGACACCACCACCCATATCGTTCTTAGCCGAGGTAATGACCGCGCCCTTCAGGCTGTCATCCGCCAGCACTTTGTCAACGGCGGCATCCAGTTCCCGGATCACATCTGCCGTCATCACGTTCATGGACCGATCTTCCATGTCCCATGTAATGATCGCGACATCGCCATCGGTCGTATATTTCCAGTTCGTCATATCTCTTCTCCCTGTCGGGTTATTCATGAGGCGAAGTATTCGTACACAGCCATTCGGCAAATTTATCTCGCGAGAGGTTTCCGGGGTGAGGGTGGGAAGCTTCTCGGTACATGCGGCATTACCGGCGCATTGAAGAGCGCCATTCACACTCAAAAAAAGGCTTCGGCCATTATGGAGGGCAGCACACTTGCTATAGCGATATGCGATAAACCTGAGCCATATTTCACGCCAAGAGCCGCGCAAAATATGGCGCTTAGTGATTCAGGATAATCGCAATTCGCTTTAGCACCCGCACATGTCATCTCTTCAGTCCTTCATCCAATCCTATCATAACCACCTCTTCACCATCTGCATCGGGCAGGTGTTCCACCGTCACCGTATCGCCATTATGGCGCGTTGCTGTCAGTCCCGCGTCGGGAAAGACCACCTTGTCATGCGGCGCACGAAGGCCGACTTCGAGGAAGGATGCGAGGCTATTGGATTCGTTCACCACATGGTGCGCGCGCTCAATACCCGCTGGAAAGGCCGCAACATCACCATTCCTCAAGATCCGCCTCTCATCCCCTTCGATCAGCACTACTTCACCTTCCAGCACATAGATGAACTCATCCTCCACAGCGTGCCAATGGCGTAAGGTCGACTGAGCATCAGGGCCAAGATGGACTAGATTCACATCGAATTGCGACAGCCCACCAGAACGGGCCAGCCGCTTGAAGGCCCGAGCGCCGAGATGGGTTGCGATCGGCTCTGGGAAGCTATCGGTGCCCTCCCAATCGATGGCGTTAACGTCGACCTGCGGCATTTTCAGACGCGCTCGATCACTGTAGACGCGCCCATACCAGAGGCGATGCAGAGGGTACAAAGGGCCGTTTCGCCATCCGTGCGCTCTAACTCATCCAGTGCAGTACCGATAATCATCGCGCCGGTCGCCCCCAAGGGGTGGCCCATCGCAATCGAGCCACCATTGGTATTGAGCTTGGCATGATCGACATCGAACGCCTGTATGAAGCGCAGCACGACAGAGGCAAACGCCTCATTGACCTCAAACAGATCGAAATCGGCGATTGTCATGCCGGTCTCGCGCAGCACTTTTTCGGTCACGGGGACCGGGCCGGTGAGCATGATGGTCGGGTCCGTGCCAATCTTGGCAGTATGTTTGATGCGAGCGCGGGGTTTGAGTCCCATGCGCTCACCGGCTTCTTTGGAGCCGATCAGTATGGCCGCAGCACCATCCACGATGCCGGACGAGTTGCCCGCATGATGGACGTGGTTCACGCGGTCAAGTTCGGGGTATTTAAGTAGGGCTACGGCGTCAAAGCCGGGCATCTTTTCGCCCATCTCCGCAAAGCTGGCTTTCAGACCACCCAAACTCTGCATGTCGGTGCCGGGGCGAATATGCTCATCATGGTCGAGAATGGTGACGCCGTTCATGTCCTTGACCGGGATCACTGATTTCTCGAAGCGTTTTGCTTCCCACGCTGCTGCCGCGCGTTTTTGGCTCTCGACTGCAAAGGCATCGCAATCATCACGGCTAAAGCCGTATGTCGTGGCGATAATATCCGCCGAGATACCCTGTGGCACGAAATAGGATTTCATAGCGGGGATCGGGTCAACGGCGATGGCGAAACCATCGCTGCCCATGGGAACACGGCTCATCATCTCGACGCCGCCAGCGACATATAGCTCGCCTGCACCGCCCTTAACTTGATTTGCTGCGAGGTTTACCGCCTCCATGCCGGACGCGCAGAAGCGGTTGATGTGTAGGCCCGGCACACTCTCGTCATAGCCCGCCTGTAGCACCGCCGTCCTTGCGATTTCGCCGCCCTGTTCACCCACAGGGGTCACACAGCCGAGAATCACATCCTCAATCATCGCAGTATCGAGGTTGTTACGGTCGCGCAGGGCTTCAAGAACTGTAGAAGCGCATTTTAGCGACGTGACTTCGTGTAGCGCACCGTTTTTCTTTCCCTTGCCGCGTGGGGTGCGAACACTGTCGAAAATATAGGCTTCAGTCATAGTTAACTCCTTTAAAAAAGAGAATAATTTCATCTTGCCACGTATGGCTGCATTCAATGGTGGCTTCTATTTCCCTAGGGTAGATCACGCAGCATTGACATATACGTTACCGGTTGTGTGCCAATATTGACCACAAATGAAACCCATTAGCGCCATATGTACCATTCCAGCACAATTTAAACCTCTAGGAGACTGACGATGAACTTCAACGGATTTTCGCCTTCCGGTGCCAGCGGTAGTAGCAATGCTGCTCGCACAGACTCCCGCGCAGAAGCGCGTTTTGAACGCCAGCAGGCAAGACAGGAAGCGCAAAGTCAGCGCCAAGAGGCCCGGAGCCAGCGTCAGCAGGCAAGGCAGGAAGCGCGAAGCGAGCGCCAGCAGGCACGGCAAGAACGCCTCGCTGATCGTCAGGGTGGGCGTATGGACCCTCCAGGTCGTCCTTCTGCACCAACGGCCCCTCCCGCACCTACACCTCCCCCCGCACCCACAACTCCCCCCGTCAGCGACGCCCCGACCGACGTACCCACCACGAACGGCCAGATTCTTGGCGGCACGACGGTTGCTGGTGCAGTCATTGATCCTGTCAGTGGCGACTTTACCCGTAGCGGTGGCGATGTTCCGATTGCCAATGTCGGTGTAGAACAGGTCGGCACCAATGCAGACGGCACTGTAGATGTTCGCGTAACTGTTACGAATTCCGGCCCCGAAGGCGGCACCTTCCTGACCCCGCCATGGGTCGCCGTGCAAGACGGACAATTTGATATTTATGACCGAGGCGCAGAATCCGCCGAATTCCTGGAACGCCTCGCGGAAGATGGCACTACAGATGATATTGTTGCGGCCTTTGAAGCCAGTGGCGCAGTCGGCGACAACGGCGTCATCACCGGCCCCGGCGGACAGGCGGCTGGTCCCCTCGATCCAGGTGAAAGCGGCTCCATCGTGCTTACGGTCGATCCGGCCAAGTCGCAGTTCCTCAACTTTGCCTCGATGGTGATTCCCTCGAACGATGCTTTCGTCGCTTCTCCCGGTGATCCCACCGCGCTCCAGATCTTCGACGCACACGGCAACTTCACCGGCGGTGATTTCAATGTGACGGGCGCCGACGTTCTTGATGCTGGCACCGAAGTTAACACCGAGCAAGACGCAGCCTTCCTCAACCAGACGGGTCCAGATACCGGAGAGGACGAAGGCGGCGTAGTAACGACGCATCCGGGCTTCATCGGTTCGACAATCCTTCCGGCTACCGATGGTGATGATGGCGGCGCTGGACCGGTCGGTCCCGTCGGCGGCGCCGATCCAATGGGTCCAGCGGGACGCGATGACGGTCAGGTCGAGACTGGCTTCACGGTTCGCACGATCAATCAACCCCTCGAATCCCTCACTACGGACCAGACGCCAGCGCAGCTGGTTGAGGAAGCCGGTGATGGCAACCTTTACTTCAATGTCCACACCAACGATTTCCCCGGTGGCGAAATTCGCGGACAGCTTACCCCAATCTCCGATAACAACTATGGTGACGTGCGTGTCATCCGTCTGTCGGCAAACCTCGATGCCGCGCAGGAACCCGGCCCAACCTCCGATTCGGCAGCTACCGGACAGGCAGATGTAACCATCATTCAGCGCGGAGATTCGGTTACGTACACCTCGAATCTGGCGGTCGATGGTATCCCTACCGGAGACCTGATGCCGGTTGCAGGGGTCAGCTCGATCCACCTGCACAACGCTCCTGCTGGTGAGAACGGCCCTGTCATCACTGACATCATTCAGGGTGCGGGCGGCGACATCAACGGGAACGCGGATGGTGCCGGTGATACCGGCGACGGAAACGTGTTCTTCGAGGCCTTTGGCCCAGCAGAAGACGTATCGGGCGCGTTCGACTTCGCGCGCGCGTACTAAGGCACGCCCACAACGACTATACCCGGCGCGCACGACCCGCGCGCCGGGAACACCGTATCTATGAAGGACGGCGTTCAGGATTTCTGAGGCAGCGGGTGCCCCGGCATCAGATCATAGGGATGGGTCCAGCCGGGCAACGCTTTGACGCGCTGCAACCAAGCTTCGATATTCGGCCAGCGTTCATCCCCGGACCATTGGTATTCCTCGCGCGGATAGAACAGATAACCGGAGCAGGCGATATCGGCGGTGGTCACGCGGTCGGCGGCGATCCATTCGCGATTTGCCAGATGCGCATCCAGCACTTTGAGCGCGGCAATGGTGCGGCCTTTCAAAAAACCTGTCACTGCCTCGTTACGCGCTGCTTCAGGTGCGAAGTTCAGCATAAAGCGGTAGATGCCTTGAAAGCTGTTCAACTTATGATTCTCGAACAGGACCCAACGAAGGATTTCACGATGCTCTTCTTCGGTCGAAGGGCCGAATTTACCGGTCTGCTTGGCCAGATAATCTAGCATGACTCCCGATTGCGAAATCGTAACGTCACCATGCACCAGCACGGGGCATTCGCCCATCGGATTGGTTGCGCGGAATTCGGGGCTACGCCCCTCACCGTTGAAGAAATCGACGAAGATCGGCTCCCAGTCTGCCCCACACAGCGCCAGCATCAGCGCCGCTTTGTAGGAATGCCCTGATTGGGCAAAGCAATGAAGTTGATAGTCGGCCATGTGGTCGTCCCTTCGTCTCGTTTACCGATTTCCATTTACCATAAGCAGAACAGTGACCGCCTCGATGTCCAGTATTTCCGCCGGAGATTTTCCGAGATAAATGTTGGGCGATGCCCGGAATTCCGCATTTACCACTTGTCGCCTATCGAGCGGTATACCCGCAAGGTCCATCACCCGGTCATTATGGATACCCGCGCCCACCGCAAGCTCGGAACGTAATACACTGGCATTCTCCGTCAGATACGCCACAACTCGCCCGCGCCGCGCGCCATAGGTTGCATTATCGATCGCATTGCCCAGAACCGCCCCCGGCAATTCCCATGGGGCGGGTAGATGGGACGGGCCTGAACACCCTATCATCACGACGCCCATGATCCCGACCAAAAGCCGTATCCCCGGCCTTTGCGTCGGGGTCTCGGCGAATACCATCGAGACCCCGGATCGCGCTTTACTGGTCCGGGGATAGACCATCGGACATCAGAACGACGCCGCGTCCAGCGCCATCATCGATCCGGCACCGGCTTTGATGCGGGACAAATGCGTTCCCGTCATCGGCATCACGCGCTCCATGTAATAGCGCGCCGTGGCGATTTTTGCTTCGTAGAATGCTGGATCGTCCGCATTTCCGGCCAATGCTTCCTGCGCCGTCTTCGCCATCTTCGCCCACATAAAACCAATGGCGGTGTAGCCGAACAGGTGGAGGAAGTCGGTCGAACCTGCTGCCGCTTCATTCGGGTCGGCTAAGCCGTTTTGCATGAACCACATAACCGCTTCCTGAAGCTCTTTCGACGACTGCTTCAATGGATCGCAGAACTCGGCCATGGCCTCGCTGTCGTCGTTCTCCTTACAGAACGTCTTGACTAGGCTAAAGAATGCCTGAACGCCTGCGCCACCCTTTTGAGGCAACTTGCGACCGATAAGGTCAAGCGCCTGAATACCGTTTGCGCCCTCGTAGATCATGGCGATACGGGCATCGCGCACGTACTGACTTTGAGACCAATCCTCGGTGTAGCCGTGGCCACCGAAGATCTGCTGCATGTTTACCGCCGTCTCAAAGCCTTTATCGGTCAAGAAACCCTTCACGACCGGGGTAAGCAATGCGATGAGCAAGCCCGCTTCCTCGCGGGTGCGCTCGTCTGAATGCTTGCTTTCCTCATCAATCAGTGTGGAGGCCCAGTAATAGAATGCGCGCCCTCCCTCAACGAAGCTTTTCGCATCCATAAGCATCCGGCGCACATCCGGGTGAACGATCAACGGATCAGCCTTTTGGTCGGGGAATTTAGCCCCATCCAACGCACGGCCCTGAAGGCGCTCCGTCGCATAATCGACGGCGTTCTGATAGGCGATGGATGCTTGCGATAGCCCTTGCATCCCGACCAGCAGCCGCGCTTCGTTCATCATCAGGAACATGGCGCGCAGCCCCTTATGCTCGTCGCCGATCAACCAGCCAGTCGCTTCGTCGTAATTCATCACGCAGGTCGAATTGCCGTGGATGCCCATCTTCTCTTCGAGCTTACCACAAGAGAGCGTGTTGCGATTGCCAAGCGAGCCATCCTCGTTCGGTAGGAATTTTGGCACCACGAATAGCGAAATGCCTTTCACCCCTTCCGGCCCGCCGGGAATCTTCGCCAGTACGAGATGAACGATATTCTCACTCATGTCATGTTCGCCTGAGGAGATGAAA
Source organism: uncultured Neomegalonema sp. (assembly GCA_937928005.1). Lineage (GTDB taxonomy): Bacteria > Pseudomonadota > Alphaproteobacteria > Rhodobacterales > Rhodobacteraceae > JAHDDY01. The sequence goes on from CALFVD010000117.1 coordinate 38,977, forward strand.
ATCTTCTGGCCAGACACTTTGAACGATCCATCGCCATTCGGCTCAGCCTTCGAGCGCAGCAAGCCCAAATCGGTGCCGCAATGCGGCTCGGTCAGGTTCATCGTGCCTGTCCATTCGCCCGATACCATTTTGGGTAGGTACAAGTTTTTCTGTTCTTCGGTACCAAAGCCATCAATTGCCTTGATCGCACCATGGGTCAGACCTTGATACATCGAAAAGGCCATCGCTGCGGAGGATGCAAACTCACCTACGACCGCGTTGATGAGATAAGGCATCCCTTGCCCGCCATATTCTTCGGGCATGTCGATACCGGGCCAGCCGCCTTCGCATTGTGCCTTATAGGCTTCTTTATAGCCATCGGGGGTGCGCACAACGCCATTTTCTAGTGTGCAGCCCTGCTTATCACCGGTCTCATTGATCGGGAGCAGCACTTGGGAAGCAATCTTGCCCGCTTCTTCAAGAATTGCCGTGGTTGTGTCTTCGGCCAAGTCTTCGTAGCCCGCGATCTGCGTTGCATCTTGGATACGCAACACTTCATGGAGTACGAACTGAGCATCGCGAACTGGTGCCTGATAAATAGCCATTTGGGTTCCTCCCGGAAGATCGTCTTTGGAGTGTCGGAGGGGGCGGCGGTCCGCCCGCCTATTCTTTCTTCTTGTCTTCGAGTAAGGTGCTGACGAAGTTCATTTGCGTCTGCAACTCTTCTATCGCAATGGTCAGTTCATCACGCTGCATCCGCATCGCATCCAGCCGCCGTCCAGCAACTTCCAGCGTACGGGTCAGTTGCGAGATCTGAGAATTATCCGTGTCGTATAGATCAAGCAGCTCACCAATTTCGGCGAGACTAAATCCAAATCTCTTACCGCGCAGGATCAACGCCAACCTTGCGCGATCCCGCTGATCAAAGCGACGGCGCGTACTTTCCCGTGCGGGATGTAGCAATCCCTTTGATTCGTAAAATCGCAATGCACGCGGCGTTACATCGAACTCCCGGCACAGTTGCGTTACCGTGAAAGTGCTGTCCATGACCTGCTGTATAATAGTTGATCCATCCATACACGCCCTACTACCTGACGTTAACGTCAACGTCAATAATCGACGCCTTATTCTCCAGACTCGATGTAGGGCATACGCCGGGCACTGCCAGTGGGGCACAATCAATCAATTCTAAAGAGGTATGGCGTAGAGATTGGGATGTGGCAGCCAACAATTGGCGCCTTCCCTTAGCTATTGCGGAATATCCGGTCATGATCCAAGGCGAGCCTCTCGAAAAGACCAACAAGGACGCTAAAAGCGCCGAATCGGTCACTGTCGGACGAGTCATGCAGGTGCCTGAGCGTGCCAAAGCCCCCGCGTTAGACGATGACGCATTATCCGTTGCGATGGGATTGACGCAAAAAAGCGATTCGGTCGATACCGACGTACAAGATCTTGTTCATGCCCTCGCCGATGTCGAGCGTGATCGTGATGACGAGTGGATTGAAACGGCACAGACCGACACCCCCACAACCATGGGACCACTAGCAGATAAAGACGACAACGAGCAGGATACGCTCGAAAGCGCCTTGGCCGATCTGGAAGTGATCGAAGCAAACGACCTGCTAACCGCCGAGAAGGACGCCCCTTCGATCCCCTTCAGTGTCTCGCCCATTACAGATGAGGCGCTGACAGAAGAGAAACCAAACGCAGAGCAAGAACCTGTCGACGAACCGGATTTCGCAATGCCATTCTCAACCTCCTCCATGGCCCTATCCGATGGCGATGATGGGAAAGAGGACGAACCAGCATCACACGACGAATCGGTAGCATCAGAGAAAGCCGTCGAGACCGAAGAGACGGTGAACCCCATCAAATCAGTAGAAGCCGAGGATATGGCACCTACTAAGATCGCGGATGAGAAACCGGAAACGCCACAAGAAATCGATACGGCGGCCTCGCCCGATACATCAGAGCCAGAAGCTCCAGAAGCCAATATATCGAAGACTGAAGCCGAGCAAAATACGTCGCCGAACGTTCTCGGCCTTCAGGCAATTGGCGTTCTGCACGACAAGATATCGGATACAGAAGAACGTTACGACGATGCCCTTACCAAGATCGGCCACGCCTTAGGCGTTATCGCCGAACGGATCGACGGATTGGAAGGCCGCTTCACGAGCCAAACCATCGCCAATGTTGCGATGGCCACCGCGCCAGCCGCCGCGTCCGCGCCCTCATTCGCGTCGTTACCATCGTCACATGAACCGCAGTTATCCACGCCCACCCAGATTGATGACAGCGTCGCCCCCTATATCGCACAGGCCGAAAGAGAACTCGAAGCCAGGAAGGAGTCGGGTCCGATGGACATATTTGACCGGATCGCGAAAGCCGCAGAAACCGAATATGACGGACATAGCGGTGCCACAGAAACCAAGATTGTGCAGAACGCAAGCGATGGTCGACGGGTCGGAACCAAACGCTGGCAACCGTCGAAAACGGTCAAACGCCGCATGGAACAGCTCGAAAAAGCCAAGAACGGCGAGATCACGGGCGATCCAAGCATTGATGTCATGCCCGAAGAACCACGTTCCTTGCGCGCGGATGTGGAGGAAATCACCTCCGGCGTGAATGCTCCCCGCTCGGCGAAAACGGATACTGCATCCGTAAAAGCCAAGCCGATGCTCGATCTGGATGAAGAGATCGAAGAAGATGATGATGCGGGTCTCAGCGTCGTTCCCGGCGCGCGTGGACGCCGCCGGAACCGCGCCCGCAAATCGCGGCTCGACGAAGATTTCGAGAACGTCTTTGAGGAAACGGAAGGCAAGCCCTCGATCCAGAGTTTGCGCCGCAAGATGCGTGAGCGCCCGGCAGAGGAGCCAGTCGAAGAAGACGAGTCCTCCAAAGGAGGATTGCTCGGCGGCATTCTAGGCAAGAAAAGCACCGCAAAGAGCACAGCTCCAGCTATCGAAGCCGAGGTCGAAGATGATGAAGATGCCTTGATGGCTGCATTTGGCGCTCCTGAAGAGGACGCACCAAAACCGTCGAAGAAGTCGAAGAAATCAAAAGCCAAAGCACAGCCGAAGGCGGATGCCGATGACGATGACGAAGACTGGGGCGACGAAGAAACATCATCCGGCATCAATTTCGCTGGTGGCCCCCTGCTTTATGTTCTGATTGCCTGCGCAGCGGCAGCGGCATTCTTCGTAGGGCAGAAATTCATGGGCTGATCTCAAGCGAGGCCATAATAAACTTGATGACGGCCCGGCGGTTCCTCCGCCGGGCCTTTTCGTGTTTGGCTGTCGGCGCGGCCCAGTGGTCCACGGCAATCGCGTGCAAGAACTTTCGCTGCCCCGCACTGGATGGCCCCGCGCAGCGGCGGAGCCTCCCTGCGGAGGGAATCTACCCCAAAAGACAGGAGGTCCCGCATCTGCAAAGCGTCATTTCATGCCGCATTGCGTTCGGGACAGCATGATTTCTTCTTCGAGTGATTGCCGCGCCCAGTGACGGCAATCTCTCGACAATAGGCTCTCCGCCCGATATGCGCGTCGGATTGAGGGGAGGCCCATCCATGCCTAAGATAGACCTGCAAAAGCGTTTGACCGAAGGGAAAGCGGACGGCGATGGAATCGGCAACGTCCTGACCGGTCTACCCCACTCCGCCGCGATGGGGATGCGGATCATCTCTGCCGATCAAGGCGAGGCTTTGCTAATGTTGCCGTATAATCCAGACCTCGTGGGCGATGTGGTAACGGGTATCTTGGGCGGTGGGGCGATTACGGCCTTGCTCGATACCTGCTGTGGTACGGCGGTGGTCACGACTAAGGCGCGCGTTATCTCGACCGCGACGCTCGACCTACGCATCGACTATATGCGCCCTGCGACGCCCGGTGAGGCGGTCTACGCCCATGCCACATGCTACCGCGTTGCCCGATCTGTCGCGTTCGTTCGGGCATTGGCCTACCACGATGACCGCGACCGCCCTATCGCCACAGCCGCCGCCGCCTTCATCGTCGAACGCAAAGCGGAGAAGAAGGAATGAGCGCCCCCGATATTCTGGACCGCCTAGCGGCCTCGATCCCCTATATCCGCTTCCTCGGTATCGTGTTTGAGCGGCGTGGGGATGAATTGACGGCGCTGATGCCTTACAAACCTGATTTGATTGGCAATCCGCTGCTGCCTGCCCTCCATGGCGGTGCAACTGGTGCATTTTTGGAGATCACGGCGGTGATGCAGATTGTCTCCGACACGGCGCTGGCGGATGCGGCGGGCGGTGATTTGCCCGAAGATTATGCACCCGTGATACCAAAGCCCATCGATATCACCTTCGATTATCTGCGTTCCGGCAAACCGCGCGATACCTATGCCCGCGCGATCGTACAACGGCGGGGTCGCCGCGTCGCCAATATGCGCATTGAGGCTTGGCAAGAAGAGCGTGCCAAGCTGATCGCCGCCGCCCATGGCAACTTTTTACTCGGCGGATCGAAGTGACCGCCACCACGGCGCAGGCCATCACCGGATCGCGTATTCTCGCCATTGCGCTGCCCGTTGTTGTTTCCAACGCCACCGTGCCGCTGCAAGGAGCCGTCGATACGGCCATCATTGGCAATGTCAGCTCGCCCGGAGCCTTGGCCGGAGTCGGAGTCGGGGCGGCGATGTTCTCGATCGTATTTATGGGGTTCAACTTCCTGCAAATGGGATGTTCGGGCCTAACAGCACAGGCGCTGGGTGCGCGCGATAGTCGCCGGGTTCTGAACACCCTCGCCCGCACATTGGTCATCGCCACGACCATCGCCGCCGCCCTCATTATGCTGCAAGCGCCTATTCTATGGGCCATGTTGCGGTTTTTTGAGAGTGGTGCAGAGACGCAAGAGGCCGCTGCACATTATTTCCGCATCCGCATCTGGGGCGCGCCGTTCGAGTTGGCGAATTATGCCGTCCTAGGCTGGTTCGCGGGGCAGGAGATGACGGGGCGATTACTGCGGCATCAGTTGGCGACGACCCTGTCAAATATCGCGTTAAGCCTGCTGCTTGGCGTGTATTTCGGTATGGGTTTGACCGGAGTGGCTCTGGCCACGGTCCTCGCCAGCGGGTTGGGGCTGGCCTACGGCTTATGGTTGGCGCGCAATCGTCGCCGTAGCTATGCACCGGATTGGGCGCCAGACTGGCCCCGTATCCTGCAACGGGGCGAGTTAGTGCGGGTCATGGCGTTGAACCGTGATATCTTTATCCGCACCATCTGTCTGACGATGAGTTTCGCGTGGATCACCCGTCTCGGCGCACAGGAGGGGGCGTTGATCCTCGCCGCGAATGTGGTGCTATGGCAGTTCCTATCGATCTCTGCCTATGGTCTGGATGGCTTTGCAATAGCGGCGGAAACATTGGTGGGGCAGGCAAAAGGCGCAGGCGACCGGCCCGCTTTCCGGCGCGCCGCGATCCTCACAACCCTATGGTCAGGGGGGTTGGTCGTGGTGGTGTCGCTGGCCTTCTTCGCTCTGCGTGAGCCGATTATCGGATTGCTAACCACCTTACCCGACGTGCGAGAAACGGCTATGCGCTTCGCCCCATGGGCGGCGCTGGCCTCGGCGGCGGGCTTCGCCGCCTACCAGCTCGACGGAATTTTCATCGGCGCAACCGCCAGTGCCGACATGCGCAACGCGATGCTAGTCACCGCAGCCCTGTTCTTCCCATTGAGCGTCGGGCTGGCTGAGGCCTTCGGCAATCATGGTATCTGGGCATCGGTATACGCGATGTTCGCCTTGCGAACGCTCACCTTGATGGTGGCTTATCCGGCAATGGAACGCGGCGTAAGGTAAACTATTGCGGGATTGCGCCGTGGTAGAAGAAGCGCCCTAATCCCAGCGTAAAGACCAGCCCGCCCGCAATCCAGTGCATCACGAACACCGCCGGGAACGAACGCCGATGCTCGTAGACCCATGCGAACATTAGGCCGCCCAAGAAGGTCATCATCGGTGCAATCCAGTTCTGAAAGAACAGATGCGCCGCCGCAAACACCAACGCATTAACTACGATCCTCAGCGTTGCGGAGGGGAAGAGCGACCCGTAGCGATAAAAGAACAGAGGGCGGAAGATAATTTCCTGCCCTAGCACCGAAAACCACGGATAAAGCGCAAGGATCGCCACCCACAGCACCGTCTGCTCACGCGGCAATCCCAGAAACCGCTCTGGCACCAGCCACAACGTCATCACCGTCAACACCAATGCTGTCAGCCCACTCGTCCACAAGATCATCGGCCCAAGGCCACGAAGGCTGCTAAAATCCCACAGATGCCGCCACGCATAGCCATCGGTGAAATGCAGGATAGCAAGGCCAATCACCGTCACCACCGCAATCGCCCCATAGAGATTCACATAGGGCAGAAACATGTAAAGCGCGGCAGGGGCCAAAACATAAAACGCTAAGAACTCCAGCCAAAGCTGCGTCCGCGACGCCCCGACCCGTGCATCATCCAAATGTCCGCTCCAGCGTTTCTAGTGTCACGATACGGTTGGTGATGACGTAATAGGCGATGCCCGTGATGATCACCGACAGGATCGTCGCCCCCACCGCCTTGATGCGCAGGTTCGGATTCGATGGCGCGCCCTTCATCGTCCCTTCCGGCACGATTTCACCGGCTTCCTCATTACTGCGGATGCGAATGGGGAGCAGGCAGTAGAACGCGAGGAACCACGTTACCGAAAAAACCACGAAAACCGCTGGATAACTCATCAGGCTTGCTCCAACTCGACCAGTGTTCCCGCAAAATCTTTCGGGTGCAGGAAAAGCACCGGCTTTCCATGCGCGCCGATCTTTGGCTCACCACTGCCCAAAACCCGCGCCCCTGTCTCGACCAACCGATCACGGGCGGCGAGAATATCATCG
>CALFVD010000118.1 GCA_937928005.1 uncultured Neomegalonema sp.
CAGCGCGCAATTCGGCAATCCGGTCTCTTTCAACGCTCGTAAGATGTGTGTAATCTGACATCGCAACACCGTTTTTTGTTTAGCGACAGACGGATACCAAAATCCGTCACGGTGTTGCACCTCGCTTCTGAAACCAGGGGTGATCGACCGTGAAGGTCATAAGTGGCTAAGGGTGGACCAAATTGGTCCCTCCTTGGGATATACCAGCTACCCCGACCGCGCAGTTCGCAAACTCTACGAACGCAACGCCGACGAATTTGGCGCGAGAGAAACTGCCCTCGTCACGCTCGACACAGCGGGCGGCCCGCAACAGGTGCGTGTGTTCAGTCTGCGCGGTGTCCGGCTCCTCGCCTTACTGGCCAGAACCGACCGTGCCAAACGCTTCCGCAGATGGGTGCTCGACCTCATCGAGCGTGATGGTGCAGATCGCGATGCCCATCTCGCCACCCTTGATGGACAGGTGCATGACCTACGCGGCGCAATCCTTGCCGAAAAACCACTCTGGAACAAAATCGCCCGCTATTGGGAAATGCATTACGATGAGCAGGAGATCGCCACCATCATCGGGCGTTCAACCATCAAAACACGGGAACTGTGCGGAATGCTCCAGATGATGGGCATCCTGCCCAAACGCGATTGGCGAAAAACCCGCTTCTCCACCATGACCCGCGCCGACGCCGAAGGCATTACCCATCATGGCAAACTCAAACTGGTGGGAGAGCGCAATGCATAATCGCCGCACCTTCCTCACCTTCGCCGCCAGCGCACCCGTTGCAACAGCAACTGCTGGCATTGCCCCCAACTCCATAACCATCCCCATCAGTCCTTTCGCCACATGCGAGGAACCGGTCGGGAAAAAGGTGGAGAAATCGACCATCGACATCAATGGCAAACCGGTCAGCGTCGAAGTACGGTACACCTCAAGACAGATGACCCAGATCACCCTTTGGAGCCGCGATTGATCAAACCCCCTTCAAACATCTTTCAAGCGCCCTTCAATGGGCGCTTTTTTTGAGCTTGAGCGCAGGATTTTTACTATCATCGTGGATCAAATTACGTGTCGTCGTGGATCAAGTTACGTGGCGCGCTACAGCTACACGCGCTACAAATGGTACGGGCGGTGGGAGTCGAACCCACACTGGAAGGATTTTAAGTCCTCTGTCTCTAACCGTTGGACTACGCCCGCGTTGCGCCTTGCGACCACGGAAGGGATGCTTTTGTCAAGACCCTGTCCAACGGCTGACCAATCCGGTCACACCGTCTAGCCCCCCCGGCACCAATGCGCGGGCCAAGATGCGGTTGGGATTGGTTGGCGGGGGGAAGGTCAATGTGTCAGATTTGGTAAAACCGAAGCGGCGGTAATACGGCGCATCCCCGATGAGGATGCAGGCCCGCCAGCCGCTCTCCTGCGCCCGCTCCAACGCCGCGAGGATCAGCGTTGCGCCGATACCTTCGCCCTGCCGCGTTGGGTGGGTTGCGACGGGGCCAAGCAATAAGGCGGGGTCGGGCGCGCTGCCCGTTTTGACTGGCCAAAACCTTATGCATCCCGCAAGTGCAGCCATTTCGTCATCATCGCGGGCGGTCAGGCAGAGCGGGGCAACCGGCACCACCCCCTCGCGCAGGCGATAGGATGAGAGGGCAGTGCGCCCCGGCGCAAAGGCGGTGTCGAGCAGGTATTCGATCTCCCATCCATCCGCCGCCGTCTCGGTGGCGATGCGGATCACGAGGGCGACACCTCAACCCATCGCGCCCATCGGTCAGGGTCGGTGCGCTGGGCGCGCAGTTTGCCGGGGGTCGCCTCGATATCATTGGGCGTGTCAGGCCACAGGAAGACCGCGCCGAGAAGAACTTCGTCGTCGCCTGCGCCCAACCAGTTCAGCACCTCACGGGTGGCAAAGCAGCCGCCGCTGGACCAGTAAGAACCGATGCCTTGTTCGGTCGCGGCGAGCAAGAGGGTCTGGATCATCGCCCCGGTGGCGGCGATATGCTCCATATTTATATCGCTGGCGGTCCATTCCCCCGCCTCCTCCGGCAACCATGTCACCAGCAGCAAGGCATCGGCGGCGGCAAGCATATTGGCAATCTTTGCTGGCGGTTTAGCAAAGCTGTCGAGATGCGGCATCAGCGCGAGGCAGGCCGGTTTGTCGAGGGCATGGACGCGCCATGGCTCCGGGGCACACACCCCCTCTCGCCCAGATACGCAAGCCCGATGGAACGGCGCCCATCCGGCGGCGGCAATCAGGGAATCGACCAATGCCCGGTCTAATCCGTCGCCCGGTAGCGGGCTGGCAGGATCGGGCAAAAGCTTTAGCGTACGCCTTTCGGCGGCAATATCAGCGATCTTACTCATTTGGGCGGACGCTACACATGGAGACCGACTTAGCAAGGAAAACCGAGAGCCTTTCGATAGGCATCATCCACCCCGCTCTATCAAGAAGAACGCCGCCTCGTCGTGATCAGCAGCCGAGAGCGCAATGTTGTCCCCGAACGGCATTTTCCCATATACAATGCCACCTGCGGCGGTAATCCTACGGCGCGCTTTGGCGAGGTCATCGACAGTGAATCCGATACCCCAATATTCAAAGCCCCCTCGCTCCTCTGGTTCACATTCGTGGATCGTGGCGACGGGTTCGCCCCCCGGTAAGGAGATTTGATAATATCCATCACGTTGCTCGAATTGCCAGCCGAACGATGCCTCATAGAATGGTATCACGGCGCGTCGGTCCGAGACAAAAAGCGCATGCCCACTACGCAAGCCTGCACAATCGATACCCGTGGCACCCGCTTCTAATGTGCCTTTATAGACCGAGAAGCCCGCACCCAAAGGATCACGGATCAACGCAACATGGTCATCGCTCCCTTTGCCCTCCTCCATCTCGATCCGTCCCCCCATCGCCTTCGCGTTTTCGATGACTTTTTCCACAGAATCGACGGCAATATAACTCATCCAAAAGCTCGGAAGGCCGATATCGCGGAATTTTGCTGGCATCTCATAAAGACCAGCGACCGCAGCATCGCCGATGAACGCATTTCTATAATCGCCTTGCAGCGCATCGAAACCCCATCCGAGAACGCTTTCGTAAAAGGCCATCGCCTCACCCGGACGATACGCTGACAGATCGCACCAGATGAATGAATTCATCATGGTCAAAACCCAACCGCATCGCCGCCCTTGAGCGCCAATCGTTCACGGGCTTCCGCCGGAGTAGCAACGGTGAGGCCGAGGTTTTCGACGATCTCACGGATGCGCGTGACCTGCTGTGCATTCGAGGTCGCCAACTCGCCCTTACCGATATAGAGGCTATCTTCCAGCCCAACGCGCAGGTTGCCGCCAAGCAACGCGCTTTGGGTCGCAAAAGGCATCTGGAAACGCCCCGCCGCCAGCACGGACCATTCGTAATTCTCCTCACCGAACAGCCGATTGGCGGTGCGGTGAAGATGGAGCATGTTATCAAGATCCGCGCCCATGCCGCCCAAGATACCGAACACCATCTGGATGAAAAAGGGCGGTTTTATCAGCCCTTGATCCACGAACCATTTCACGTTGTAGAGATGTCCCAGATCATAGCATTCAAACTCGAATTTCGTGCCATGGACCTCGCCGAGATTCTTGAGTGCGTATTCGATGGTCGCGAAAGTGTTGGGGAAGATGAAATCGCGGGTCATGCCGAGGAATTCAGGCTCCCAATCATGCTGCCACTCGGAATATTTCTCCAAGAGTGGAAAGATGCCGAAATTCATGCTGCCCATATTGAGCGAGGCCATTTCGGGGGATGCGCCGGTCGCCGCCGCCAACCGCTCATCCATCGTCATGCCAAGGCCCGCGCCGGTGGAGACGTTCACCACGGCATCCGTGCTTTGCTTGATGCGGGGTAGGAACTGCATGAAGGTTTCAGGCCGGGGGTCGGGCTTGCCGGTCTGGGGGTCGCGGGCGTGGAGGTGGATAATCGACGCACCCGCCTCCGCCGCATCAATGCTGGCAGTCGCTATCTGATCGGGGGTAATGGGTAGATGCGGCGACATGGTGGGCGTGTGAATGCCGCCCGTCGGCGCGCAGGTTATGATGACGGATTTGGGCATGGTCGTCCTCGCTGCTGTGGCCTATTGGATCACCTTGATCCATGAACCGGCGGACGGCTCGCGGCCCGGTTCCAGCCCGTTAAGCAATCGCAACCGTCGCTGGGCATCATCACCGAAAGCCGCATCGTGCACAATCGTCGCGACGCTCTCTCCCGCCGTCACCCGGCGGGTACGATAGGAGCGGCGCGCGGCGGTATCGGTGCCGCTATCCTTGCGAATACTGGCGGTCATGCGGTCGAATACCTGCATTACCGAATCTATCCCATCCTTTGGCGCTATGAGCATCAGCATCAGGTATGTCTGGCCCAGATCAACCAGAACCACTTGTGTATCGATTTCTTTGGGTAATGTCTTCGACGCAGACTTGCCCATCAGCGCAGGAAGGCCATTGACGGTCGAGCGTTGCAACCCTTCCAGCAAAATTCCTCGCTCTTGAAATCGATCCTGTGCCGCATCGAGGGAAACATCGCCAACCTCGAAAAACTGGAACCAGATTTGCGCGGTTTCAGCGACGAGTCTTGTCTGTTCCCCATGCAGCGGTAGGAAGGTATCGGGAATGTCGAAGGCCACCCCCTGCGCCGCATTGCGATAGCGCCCATTGCGGATAATGCCGCCCTGATAGACATCCTCCGCCGCCATACCGTCGATCACCGCCATCAACTGCGCCTGACCAGCGGGCTCGGGTGCGCCCGGCGCCGCCGCACCAAGCGCGGCAATCCGGGTTGCGGTCGCGGGGTAGCCGGATTCCTTGTTCAACTCGTCAATACGTGCCGCATCCAGCCCGATGCGCTGCACCCGCCATCTCTGCCACTGATCAAGGCGGCTCAAGATGCGACCCATGCCATTTGGATCATACCCAGCCTGCTGCATGAGGTTGAGCGAAAAGCGGTCGGCCTCCAACTCCTGCTCCTCGGAAAATGAGGATAATTCACCAAGCCGTTCCGATACCAGTTCAGTCAGGACAGCCACGCGCTTGTTATACGTACCCGTGATGGAGCGGCCTTCCTTGCGCACCACATCAAGGACCAGCCGTTCGGCTGCGGCGACACGCTCCGCGACATGGCGGGCGGTGACATGGCCGATTTCATGGGCAATGACACTCGCCAATTCCGCTTCATCATTGGCCATGGCAATCATACCGCGCGATAGATAGATGCCGCCACCCGGCACGGTGTAGGCACTCGGCGTATCGGTATCGAGAATACCGATACGGATCGGGCCAAACCCCGCCGGAATCGCCGCCTTGGCCGATAGGCGCGCAACGATCGTATCGAGATATGCTTGTATGGCGGCGTTTTCATAAATGCCGCCATTGGAGGCGAGGAAGGTGGGTGTGGATTGCTCGCCCAATTTACGTTCGGCATCGGCATTGGCCACGACGCCCAATGGCGTGGTGGCGCATCCGGCTAGGGTCGCGCTGATAAGGAAGGCGAAGAGAAGACGGAAAAAATATTTCATAAGAAAAGCATAAACCCCACGCAGAACACGAGAATATGGCAAACAACCGTTAAGCGGCTTATTTTGTTTCTTCGGGCGGTAATGCGCCGGTGTCATCGCGAAAATGAGGGCGAATTGTCATGCCTTCGCCAGTCCATGCCCAGAGGATCAGAACCGGGTCAGAGCCGGTTTTCATCGCATGCCAGCTATGCTCAGGCGTCAGGATGACATCGCCCGCACCAGCCTCGCGCCAGCCCGTTGCTTCGTTCCAGTAGCGGGCGCGGCCCGACAGGATGGCGTAGATTTCACGTGGAGCATGGGCGTGGGGGGCGTATTCGACGCCTGCACGCACGTAGAATAGACCCGCGCGGCCCGCATCGCTGGCAAAAGGTGCGCCCTCCCCGGCCAGCGTAGTGACGGCGGCATTAGCGAAGAAGCCCGCGCCAGCGGGAGCATCTTCCGCGTAGGGGGCCCACCATGCGAGGTCATCGCGTGCGGCAAGGGCGGCATCAACCACATCCGCCGTGCGAAGATCGGTTCCAGCCCGGCATTCATCCATATGGGCGGCGATGGGGCGGGCATCGCGGCTACCATGACCCCGCACGGCGATAGTGACATTGCGGTCGCCGCCGAGGATACCATGGAACCCCATCGTCTCGGCGTGAGCATCGAGATAGCGGTTGGCGGCGTGCATGAGGGCGTTGATGGGGATCATGGTGGCACCTCAGGTTTCAGGGGGTGGCGGATATTGCATCCGGTAGACCACATCGTCCCATGAGACGGTGTTGCGGACGAATTCGCGGCTGGCATCGCGCGGAGGCTGGTAGTCCCATGAGGTCCATGCGCCCTGCTCCATCGCCGCATGGACGGCGCGGCGTTGTTTTTGAGTGGCAATGACATTCTTGCTGATCGCCGCCGAATCCCACCGTTCAGCCACTTCCACCGCGAAGGTCGCCGCCATCTCGGCATGGGCGGGGTCTGCGGCGAGATTGATGAGTTCGGCTGGGTCAGCCACCACGTCGAAAAGCTGGGGCGGATCAACCTCACAATGGATATATTTCCAGCGGCCTCGCCGGATCATCAGGATCGGATGGGCGGGTGCGGCCTCGGCGCAATATTCGCCAATGGCTTCGGCATTGTCCGGGGCGGGTGCGCCCTGCGCCTCCGCAAATAGCGAGCGGCCATCAAGAGGCATTCCAAGGGTGGGCTTCTCACCCCCCTGCGCGGCCATATCGATGAAGGTGGGCAGCATATCGACCAACGAACAGGGCGCATCATTCGACCCCTGCGCAATGCCCGGCCCTGCCATGACGAGGGGGACGCGCGCGCCATGCTCGAAGAACGTCATCTTGTACCACAGCCCCCGCTCACCCAGCATATCGCCATGATCTGAGGTGACGATCACGATGGTATCGTCGAGCTGATCGCTCTCCTCTAACGCCTGTACCACCTTACCGACATTGGAGTCGAAATACGAGGTATTGGCGTAATAGGCATGGCGGGCATTGCGCACCTGCTCATCGGTGATTTCGGCGATATCGGCCTCGATGGCGACCTTCAATCGTTCTGAATGGGGGTCGGTCGAATCGAGATTGGCGGGCATGTCGATGGCGGCATGGTCGTAGAGATCCCACCATTCGGGGCGGGCGACATAGGGATCATGCGGGTGGATGAAGCTGACCACCATGCAGAACGGATCGACCTTGTTCATCTTGTACTCAAAGATTTTGCGCCGGGCAAAGAAGGCGGTTTCCTCGTCGTATTCGATTTGGAAGGTGGTTCCCGCCACTCCAGCGGTCTGGACCGAGTCCATGTTGTGATAGAAATGGTCGATCCGCTCGTCTGGCAACTCCCAATCGGGGGTCCATGCGTGGTCGGAAGGGTAGATGTCGGTGGTCAACCGCTCCTCAAACCCGTGAAGCTGATCCGGGCCAACGAAATGCATCTTGCCGCTTAGGCAGGTGCGATAGCCCATCATGCGCAGGTAATGGGCGAAGGTGGGCACGGTGGCGGGGAACTCGCTGGCATTGTCATAGGCGGCGATGCGCGTGACGAGTTGGCCCGACATGAAACTGAATCGTGACGGCGCGCATAGAGGCGCATTGCAATAGGCGGCGTCGAAGCGCATTCCGCGCGCAGCAACCGCATCCATATGCGGGGTTTTCACGAGCGGGTGGCCGTATGCACCAGTGAATTGGGGCGCAAGCTGATCGGCCATGATGAGAACGATGTTGGGTTTCTTGGTCATTGAGCGTCTCCTGATGAGCGGGAAAGCGGGTCAGGAGAATGGGGGTGGTGGCTGATAGGCCATCACTTTCATCGTCTTGCGGGTGGAGAATGCGGTGCTTTGCATATCGCATATCCTGTGCGCGACCCGCCCGCCGCGCAAGCGTAATCACAGCGCAATCACACGGATAGATCAGCAGTTATGCTATCTATGAATTATGTGACATATTCCATAAAGCGGTGGGGGTGGCACCGACCGTTTCGAGCTACAACGCTGCGATCACTGCGTGCGGGAAGAGTGGGAAGTGGGAAGAGGCGCTTGCGTTGTTGAAAGAGATGCCTGCGGCCGGGGTGGCCCCGGACTCGGGGTCTTTGTCGGCGGCGATCTCGGCTTGTCATAAGGCGGACAGGGGAGTGCGCGCGGCGGAGCTGGTGGAGGAGATAATGCTGCTGTCGCAAGATTCTGGATTACCGCTCATGCGCGATGAGCTGGTGAAAGGTGTGTGTAGTGTGTCTACCCGTAGATGCAGCATGTGGCGTACTTTTCATACCCGTTACCAGGTATATGTCTAGATGTCACCCGTGACTGTCATGTATGTGACTAGACGTAACAAGTGATGTACTAGGTACACCCTGGTATTATAATGTATCTAAATGGTATGTGTAATGTAATCTATAGTACGTGGCACGTACTTTTATATATCCACAGTAGTAGATTTCACGTGTGATGTACCATGTCTTGTATGTATCCATTGTTTTATTCAACATGTCAATGATGTATCTAGTTTTATATTTAAGACCGTTACTAAGGCCATTTCTTATACAGTCGGTTTTTGACCAGCCCAAATCGGGCTTTTTTACACTGTCGAAAAAGGGCTTTGTCGACTCGAGTTTTTTCGACTGAGTTTTCCGACTGGGGGATCCAGTCGAAAAACTTGACTTTTTTGACTGGATCTGTTAGTCGAAAACTCAATCGAAAAAGTTTTACACCTGTTTTTTGAATCCATCGCATCGCTCATCCCACCACAAAACACACACCCACACGCCCACACAACCATACCAGGTGCCACACAGCAGTATCATACAACGGCGCCGACGCTGCCTTGGCTATCGCTGCTGTTGCCTCTCGCCGCAAGTCAGCGTGGCGCATTCCTAGCTCCGCTCGCCAGCAGCGTGTATCACACGACAGCATTAGCGCGCGTTATCGATGCCGTTTTGCCAACAACGGCTACGCCTGCTGTAGCTTTGGCGGCTCTCGGCTGAGTGCAACGCCACGAACGTAGCTTTGGCGGCTTTCGGCTAAGCCCAACGCCACCAACCCGCACGGACGAAGGTTCGTCGCGCGTGAAGCACGCGTTGCTCGCGAAGAACGCGCGAAGTGATTTTCGAGGGCCATTCAGCAGTACCCCCTCACACCAACTGCCTCTAGGAAGAGCACAAAAACTATAAAGTCGACTCAACTGACGATAAAGAAGGACCAGAAGAATCCAGTCGAAAAGGGCCGTTTTCGACCGGCGGAATCCGACTGTACAAGAAATGGCCTAATAACCAAAAAATGCACATGTTTGCACAATTATTGCCATCGATGGGTATGATACGAACAACGATTTGCCACAGCAGGGGTTCCTCAACAAAGCGGTCTAAATCGATTGGTGCGTCTGGGGAAGGAGTTGCGGCTTCCTCCTACAAGGCGGTCATGTTGCATTCTGTAGTGTATAGTGTATATTAATACCACCCCACCGCCTTACTTGGGAACCTGTTAAGACGGTGGTGTGGCCTTGGAAGTCCTGTAATTAAGTGATTTGATTGATAATTGGGCGTTTTCGCATTAGGATGGCGTTTTCTGTTCGGGATAGTTGGAAAATGTAATCGAGGCATGCGCCTCGAGTTGCCAGATGCTATCCAGGGCTCTGTGGCAAGACTAGAACTGCTTCTCTACGACGGCTAAGAAAGTGAGTACACACCAAGGACCTGCTTGATAGGCAGACCTGCAGGGGACACTCTGTGTCCGCGCCCAATACCTTAACAATCCCCCACGTACTACTGTCGTCTGCTGTACTGCTGTACTGCTGTGAACAACAAACACCCCGATTCATGTTATACGTCGTCGATTGTAGCTTGCAGTGTTGTATTGCGGTCCGGTGGCCCCGGTGGCGTATCAGGTTATCCTCGAGCCTGGTATAGGTCAGTTTCGTGAGTTCGAATCCCCTCGAGTGCATACTC
>CALFVD010000119.1 GCA_937928005.1 uncultured Neomegalonema sp.
GAACCACCACCGGCTAAAGCCGGTGGGTTCTCAAGAGGCGATTGAAATCGCCTTTTCTTAAATGAGCGCCTCCGGCGCACTCTTGAGTTTTCTTTTCCGTCTGGAAGACGGAGGTTTTGAACCGGTAAGCGGACAATAAAATCTACTTCCGCTATTGGACAAAAGCCCACCTACCTTGAACGCCCTAACGCTTTGCAACATCAATGCTTTCTGTTCGGGCGTGTTTCTGATGGTGGGCTTTGCTGAAGGAGATGGATGAAAGCCCAACCGTTCACAGCGTACAAGGTAGCACGGTTCAGGCGTACACGCAGCAATTATTAACGCCGTCCACATCACGGGGTCAAAAACCCCTGCCAAAACTTGCCCGCAACAAACGGTCGTTTTTGGAAGCGCTACGATTTCGACAGAAATCGAGGCATTTTGGAGCACCGAAAACCCCCACCGAAACCACTTGAGTTTTGACAGGTTTTCGCTCCTTCCAAACGGCGACAATGTGCTCCCAGCAGACACACGCTGCGGAAATCACTCAGCCGCTCAAAACGCCCCCGCCGCAAACACCGCCATATTGACGATATCGCCCACGCCCGAGCCCATCGCGCAGAGCTGGACGGGGCTTTCCATGCCGACGAGAATCGGCCCGATGAGGGTAGAGCCGCCCAGCTCGCGCAACATCTTGGTCGAGATCGAGGCCGAATGGCGCGCGGGCATGACCAGCACGTTGGCGGGGCCGGACAGGCGGCAGAAGGGATACGTCTCCATCGCCGCGCGCGACAGGGCCACATCGGCGGCCATCTCGCCATCAAACTCAAAATCGACACCCCGGCGCTCCAATATCTTCACCGCATCGCGCAGATTGTCGGAGCGTTCGGATTCAGGATATCCAAACGTCGAATACGAGGTCATCGCCACGCGCGGCTCCAGCCCCAGCTTGCGTGCCGCCCCCGCCGCCGCCTCGGCGATGTTCGCTAGTTCCTCCGCTTCGGGCATCTCATGCACCAGCGTATCGGCCACCAGCACCGTGCGCCCGCGCGACAAAACGGCGGTGACACCAATCACATTGCGCGCCCCGTCGGGATCGAGGACCATGCGCACATCTTCGAGCACCTGAGACGATTTGCGCGTCGCCCCCGATATCATCGCATCCGCATCCCCCGTCTCGACCATCAGCGCGGCAAAGATATTGCGGTCCTGCCGCACCATCCGCTCGCAATCGCGCAGCAGGCGGCCCCGGCGTTGTAGTTTGGTGTATAGATGGTCGGTATAGGCGGGCACCCGCTCTGACAGGCGGGCATTGTGGATGGTCACATCCTCCACCCCATCAAGGCCGACTTTCTTCGCGATATCATGCACTTCATCCTCGCGCCCGATTAGGATCGCTTCGCCCAGACCAGCGCGGGTATAGGAGACGGCGGCACGGATCATCCGCTCGTCCTCACCCTCGGCAAAGACCACCCGTTTAGGCCGCATCCGCACCCGCTCATGCAGGCGTTGCAGCATGGTGACGGTGGGGTCTAAGCGGGCCATCAAGCTCTGCTCATAGCCCGCCAGATCAATGATGGGCTTGCGGGCAACACCGCTATTCATCGCCGCCTGCGCCACCGCAACCGGCACCTGATGGATAAGGCGCGGATCGAAAGGGGCAGGGATGATGTATTCGGGACCATAGCGCAGTTTGCGCCCATAGGCCGTCGCCACATCGTCATGCACATCCTGCCGCGCAAGCTGTGCAATCGCACGGGCGGCGGCGATTTTCATCTCATCATTGATCGTGCGCGCCCGCACGTCGAGCGCCCCCCGAAAGATATAGGGAAAGCCCAGCACGTTATTGACCTGATTGGGATAATCGCTCCGCCCCGTGGCAATGATCGCGTCCGGGCGGGCCTCACGCGCATCCTCCGGCGAGATTTCGGGGTCAGGATTGGCCATGGCAAAGATGATAGGCCGCTCGTTCATCGTCATCAGCATCTCAGGCGTCAGGATGCCGGGCGCGCTCAGGCCAAGGAACAGGTCTGCCCCCGCCACCGCTTCGGCCAGCGTGCGCAATTCGGTCTTGGGGGCATGGGGCGCGCGCCATTCGTCGATATCGCCCCGATCCGCGTGCAGCACCCCATCGATATCCACGAGGATTGCGTTCTCATCCGGCAGACCCATTTTCTTGAGCAATTCGATGCAGGCGATGCCCGCAGCGCCCGCCCCGCTCATCACCAGGCGCGTATCCTCGATCCGCCGCCCCGTCAGGTCGAGCGCATTGATCACCCCCGCCGCGACGATGATCGCCGTGCCGTGCTGGTCGTCATGGAATACGGGGATATCCATCATCTCGCGCAGTGTTCGCTCAATGATGAAGCATTCAGGGGATTTGATATCCTCCAGATTAATGCCCGCGAAACTTGGCCCCATATAGCGCACCGCATTGATGATATCATCGGCATTCGGCGTATCGAGTTCGATATCGATGCTGTCGATATCGGCAAAGCGTTTGAACAGGACCGCTTTGCCCTCCATCACCGGTTTGGATGCCAGCGCGCCCAAATTTCCGAGGCCCAGAATCGCGGAGCCATTCGTGATAACGGCGACCATATTCCCCTTGGCCGTGTACTCATAGGCAAGGTCAGGGCTATCCGCGATGGCCCGCACCGGCACCGCCACACCGGGCGAATACGCAAGGCTCAGATCGCGCTGGGTGGCCAGCGGCTTCGTCGCCGCGATTTCCAGCTTGCCGGGTTTCCCCTGAGCATGAAAACGCAGGGCCTCATCATCAGTATTGCGGCGGGAACTATCGGACATAAGGGGGTGCTCAGCTCAGGGAAGGGAGCGCGACCTTAGTGCTCGTGGATGAAGTGGGCAAGCAGGTTACATCTAAAGCACAGCAATCGCTTGAATAAGAAGCCATGCTGTCCCGAACGCAATGCGGCATATCTGCTACCTTATAGTCAGAAAGGATCAGCTATTATCGAGCAGGAATTAAGCGCGTATCGCTAACCCGGCTCCCGCGCCCATCGCTCGACGCCGTCGGGGATCACCACCCAGTCCATCTTGCTGTCAAGCCAGATATGGCTTGTTGGTTCTGGCGTCTCGTCCAGCGTGCCGCCCTTCACTGAGACGAAGCCGTTTGCGGAATGCCATAGGCGCGAGCCACAGGTGGGGCAAAAACTGCATTCCATCGCGCCACCGCTGGCGGTTGGCCGGGTCCAGACTGTCGGCTCGCCCTGCAACAGATCGACGCTTCCCTCCGGCACGATGACCGAGATGCCAAAGGCGCTGGCCGATTGGCGGCGGCATTCGGTGCAGTGGCAGCAATAGACGCGGCTTGGTGATTTGGTCAGGCGAAAGCGCACCCCGCCGCATTGGCATCCACCCTTTTTGTTCTCATTGTTTGACATGGCCTCGGCTCCCCGGTTTAACCTTGGTCAGCACATCACAACGCATCAAGGGGAGCAAGGCATGGCGACGGGAAGACTGGCGGGCAAGAAAGCGTTCTGTACGGCGGCGGGACAAGGCATCGGGCGCGAAACGGCGCTGGCCTTCCTGCGCGAAGGGGCCGAGGTAATCGCGACCGATGTAAATCCCGACCTGCTGGTCAAACTGGCCGAGGATGGGCCGGGCATCACGACACGGCGGCTCGATGCGCGCGACACGATGGCCGTTCATGGGGCCGCTGAGGAAGCAGGGGCGG
Source organism: uncultured Neomegalonema sp. (assembly GCA_937928005.1). Taxonomy (GTDB): domain Bacteria; phylum Pseudomonadota; class Alphaproteobacteria; order Rhodobacterales; family Rhodobacteraceae; genus JAHDDY01. The sequence goes on from CALFVD010000119.1 coordinate 3,677, forward strand.
TGGATATCCTGTTCAACTGCGCGGGCTTCGTCCATCAAGGCACAATCTTGGAGACGACGGAAGAAGGCTGGGATTTCAGTTTCGACCTGAATGTCAAATCCCTGTGGCGCACGCTCAATGCTTTCCTGCCCGGCATGCTATCGAACGGGGGCGGGTCGATCGTGAATATCGGCTCCGCCGCCTCCACCATCAAGGCCGCGCCGAACCGGGCCGTTTATTCCACCACCAAAGCCGCCGTTGCCGCCCTGACCAAATCCGTGGCGGTCGATTACGCCAAACGCGGCATCCGCTGCAATGTCATCTGCCCCGGCACGGTGGAGACGCCCTCCCTCGATGAACGAATGAAGGCGTTGGGCGGTGACTATGATGCGGTCCATAAATCCTTTGTGGATCGCCAATTGATGGGCCGCCTCGCTCAACCGTCCGAGATCGCCATGCTGGCCGTCTACCTCGCCTCGGATGAAAGCGCGTTCGTCACGGGCGGCGAGCACCTGATTGATGGCGGCTGGTCGCTATGATCGACCATAATCTCGAAGACAAACTCGCCAAGCTCGAAGCCCTGTTCCGGCGAGCCGGGACCGAAGGCGAAAAGCAGGCGGCGGGCTTTGCCCTATCGCGACTGCGCAAGAAAAAAGTGTCGGAGGTGGTCGAACAAGGGGTCACGCTCGATAATCCATGGTCGGTACAACTCTTCGTCGCCGTCTGTCGCAAGCATGGGATCGAACCCTATCGCCACGCTCGGCAACGGCGAACAACAGTGATGATGATGGTCGATCCAAAAATGCTCAAAGACACCCTGTTGCCACAGTTTCAGGAGCTTCAGAACGAATTATACAATTACATGAACGATGTGACGCGGCACCTGATCGAGAAAGGTTTGGGGTCCGATGGTGATGACACGACCATGGGGCCACCTCCCGGACTACCCGGAGGAGCGAGCCTATGAAAGCCGCATGGTACGAACGCGCCGGGGCCGCTAATGATGTACTGACGATTGGCGAGATGCCCGATCCTGTGGCGGGGCCGGGCGAAGTGTTGGTACGGGTCGCCGTGTCATCCGTGCATCCATCTGACGTAAAACTACGCGCGGGTGGTAGGCCAGGGGTCGATGGCATCGGCTGGCCCCGGATCGTACCCCATAGCGATGGTGCGGGAACGATTGAGGCGGTCGGGGCGGGCGTCGATCCGGGCCGCATTGGCCAACGGGTCTGGCTATGGAATGGACAATGGCAGCGGGCATACGGCACCTGCGCCGAGTTGATTGCCCTACCCACTGCGCAGGCCGTGGCCCTACCGGACGAGGCCAGTTTCGAGGTGGGCGCGTGCATGGGTATCCCCGCAATGACCGCCCATGCCTGCCTCTTCCCGGAAGGCTCACCCAATGGCAAGACCGTGCTGGTGACGGGGGGTGCGGGGGCCGTGTCTTTCTATGCGATTCAGATGGCAAAGGCCGCTGGCGCACAGGTTCTAACCACCATCAGCAGCGCAGAGAAAGCCACCTACGCTATGGATGCCGGGGCCGATATCGCCATCGACTATCGCCGCGAGAATGTGGCGGACGCGATTATGGCGGCCACCGATGGGGCGGGTATCGACCACGCCATTGACCTCGAATTCGGCTCAAATATCGACGCACTGGCACAGGTGATCCGCGAAAACGGCACCATCGTCGCATATGGGTCGGCGGCGATGAGAGAACCTGCCCTACCCTTCTACGCATTGATGTTCAAGCGCGTGACGCTACGCACCGAGCTTGTCTACCTATTGCCCGATGCACCCAGACGGGCGGGCGAAGCATATCTGACCGATGCCTTGGCGCGCGGAAACCTGCACCACGAAATCGCCGCACGCTTCACACTGGATGATACAGCGGCGGCGCATGAACTGGTGGAGAGCGGCAATCGTAGGGGGTGCGTCCTTATCACGCTGGCATGATTGTTGTGCATTCCCCTGCGTCAGGTAGTCATGTCGTATGGCTGAGGGAAAATTACCGTCCGAACGAACGGGGCAAGTGCAATCATTGATGCGCGCTATCAGCTTGTTGCGCATTCTGTCCGAAGCGCCCAATGGCGCAACGCTCAAGCAACTTGCCGCCGAAGCATCGCTTGCGCCCTCCACCGCCCATCGCTTGCTGACCACGCTACAGGGTGAGCGATTCGTGCGGTTCAATTCGGCAACTAATATCTGGCAAGTTGGGGTTGGCGCTTTTGGCGTTGGTAGCGCCTTCATCCGCGCCCGCGACCTAACCGCCTCCTGCCGCCCACATATGGAGCGGATTTCGGCACAGACCGGCGAGACCATTAGCCTATATGTCGCCGCCGAGGATCACGCCGTCTGTATGGCGCAGGTTGCCGGTCACGCCACGCGCGATGCAATCGCCGAGATTGGCGACCGCCTGCCGCTGCATACATCCGCCGCAGGCAAGGCAATTCTGTCGCGCCTACCCGACGAAATGGTTGCGCAGCTTCTAGGTGATTGGAAGTTGAGACGGTCGCAGGCCAACACGCAAATAGACGAAAGTCATCTGCACACCTCCCTGACCCGCGCGAGGGAATTTGGCTATGCGGGTGATTTGGAAGAAAATACCAATGGCGTTATCTGCGTCGGAGCGGCTCTCTTGGATGAAACGGGCTATCCGACCGCTGCCTTGTCGATATCCGGCGCGGCGGACAGGATAGCCACCTCTCGCCTTGCCGAATTGGGCGGCTTGGTCCGCCAAGCCGCCAATGCGGTGACGGGCGAAATCGGCGGCACTGTTCAGGCCGCCGAATAACTCACCTCAGGCATTTCGCGACATAGGCGGGGATATCGGCGCGGGTGATGCCGATCTTCGCGAGGGTCGCGTCGTCCATACGATACATGACGCTCATCATGCGAGCATAGGCAATCGACTCAAGCACACTATGCGCGCCCCGCTTCAGGGCAGCGAAAGGCGCTTTGATCCGATCGAACAAGCCAGTGGTGGCGCGGGGGCGTTCGAGTTCATAAAAGCTCATGGGAAATCTCCTTGCTGCGTTGCAACATAGATAGGAGCCTCCCGCGCGCCATAACAGGGCTGATCTGGCAAAGCCGGTATGCGCTCAGCGCATAAAGCGAATTACGGTTATTTCATCAATCTTTGCGCATGAAACGCCATGTGAGCTGGGAAGAAGCTGGCTACGAAATAATAGCTGTGGTCGTAGCCGGGTTGCATCGTGATGGTCGCCGCCTGCCCGCGCGCTTCGCAGGCATCAATCAGGCTTTGCGTCTTGAGCAGATCGAGGAAGTTATCGGCATCGCCCTGATCGACAAGAATTTCGTCATGCCAGCCTTTTTCGCGCACCAGCTTAGACGCATCCGTATCGCCCCACGCGCCCTCGTCATCGCCGAGATAAGCCGATAGCTGCTTGCGTCCCCAATCCGAACCATGGGGGTTACAGATGGGCGAAAACGCCGAAACGGAGCGGTATTTGTCGGGATTGCCAAGCGCGAGCGTCAGCGCGCCATGACCGCCCATCGAATGGCCACTGACGCCTGCGCGGGCGGTATCGAGTTTGGGGAAATTGGCTTTCAGGAGCGCAGGCAATTCGTCGCGCACATAGGAGAGCATCGAGAAATTTGGCCTCCACGGGCTTTGCGTCGCATCAACATAAAACCCCGCGCCCTTGCCCAGATCATAGGCGTCGTCATCGGCCACATCATCCCCGCGCGGCGAGGTATCGGGGAAGATCACCGCCACGCCATGCTCGGCGGCGGCGCGCTGGGCACCCGCTTTCTCCATCGCATTGGCATGGGTACAGGTCAGCCCCGACAACCAATAAAGCACAGGAACCGGGCCATTCTCGGCCTGTGGCGGCGTATAGACCGCAAAGGTCATGTCACAGGCACAAACCCCGGAGGTGTGGCTATAAACGCCCTGCGTGCCGCCAAAGCTGGCATTGGTCGAGACGGTTTCCATAATGCGGTTCTCCCCTGCGTTTCTATGCAGGCAAACTGGCGCAGGAGAGGCGCGCGCGCAACCACCAACCGCACCACCGCCACATTTACGATTGCAGCGATGGCCTTGGCTTCTGGGCCTAAATGAAAGAGTTTCCGCGATTGCGTCTTTATAGTGTTTACATTTGAGCAGACTATCGGATAGATCTTGTTTCGTTCACATTTTCAGAGCGGATATCGCATTATGGATGCTTCGGAAGATCTATTAAAATACTGCGCAGGAATGAAGTTCCAAACCGTCCTTGCGGATCCCCCTTGGCGCTTTGCCAATCGTACCGGCAAGATGGCCCCTGAACATCGTAGACTATCGCGCTATGACACGATGGAACTTGCCGATATCAAGGCGCTGCCGGTCGCAGATATCACTGAAGAACCAGCCCATTGCTACCTCTGGGTGCCCAATGCCCTTCTCCCTGACGGCCTTGATGTGCTTAAGGCTTGGGGGTTTGAGTACAAATCAAACATCATCTGGCACAAAATTCGTAAGGATGGCGGGTCGGATGGTCGGGGAGTCGGCTTCTACTTCCGCAATGTAACAGAAGTAATTCTATTCGGCGTACGGGGGAAAAAAGCACGTACACTTTCACCGGGACGTTCTCAGGTAAACCTGATGGCGACGCGCAAACGCGAACATTCGCGCAAGCCAGATGAACAATACAAACTGATCGAAGAGTGCAGTCCGGGGCCATTTATCGAATTATTTGCCCGTGGTCAGCGTGACGGTTGGGGATGCTGGGGCAACCAAGCGGATGACAGCTACGCACCCGATTGGAAAACCTACGCCTATAACTCGACCGTAGCGGCGGAATGAGCGGGAGCGGATCTGGCAAAACTACACGCACACCTGGGGATATTGCCGATCCACAAATGCGCGTGAACGACCTGTTTCCAACCGACATACATGATCGTTTCGAGTTCTATAGCTATCGCAATGCCGCAACGATCTTAGCACATAGCTATCCAGTACATTTTGCCGAGATAATCGACTGCTTACGCCGGTTTACGATTACGACCGATATGATCCGGCGCCCCGGCGGCAGCAAGGGGCCAATAGCAACACTGTTCGAGAATAGCTTTTCCAAAGACTGGCAGGAGGTGCGAATTTCTGCCGATCTCTTGGTAAGGCTACACCCCGCAAAAGGCAGCGGCACACTCGCTGAATATGAACGTAGTGGATATTTCGATGGCCACCGTATCGATCTACTGAACGGCAAGATCGCACTGGATATCGAATGGAATAGCAAAGATCAGACTTATGACCGCGACCTCTATGCTTTTGGTGCGTTCTATGAAGCCGGAGCAATCGATGTAGGCGTAATCTTCACGCGAGGCGTGGCGATGGACAATGCTTTCTTTCACTCCCTTGGTCCGATTCTGAACAAGGATGGGTCAGAAGGCGTGACAGCCACTGCCGCCAAATTTGGGGCTTCGACGACTGGTATGAGCAAGTTGCTCTACAGACTAGAAGCTGGGCGGAACGGGGGATGTCCTGTACTTGCAATCGGAATTACACCCGCTTGCGTTACAGACTGGACACCACCCTCCTCGCCTGCCTGATTACTCCGCCGCCACCATTTCCCCTTCGATCTTCGACAGGCGTGCGGCGCAGAACTTGAACTCTGGGATTTTGCCAACGGGATCAAGCTGCGGGTTGGTGAGGATGTTCGCCGCTGCCTCGACGAAGGCGAAGGGGATGAAGATCATACCTTCCGCGACCGCCGTATCAGCGCGGGCCATAAGGTCGATGGCACCCCGGCGCGTCTCGACGCGGATCATCTCCCCCGCAACTGCACCCAGTTTCTCTAGCGTCAGCGGATGGACCGAGACAGACGCTTGCGGCTCCAGCGCATCTAGCACGGTGGCGCGGCGGGTCATCGACCCGGTATGCCAATGCTCCAGCAAACGGCCCGTGGTCAGGACGATGGGATATTCCGCGCTCGGTTCCTCCGCCGGGGGCAGATAATCGGCGGGCGCAAAGCGCGCACGGCCTTCTGCACGGGGGAAACCATCACCGAACACGACCGGCTGGCCGGGGTCTTCGGGTGATAGCGACGGGTAGGTGACGACGTTCTCCGCTTCGAGCCGATCCCATGTGATATTATCGAGGGAGTTCATCACGATCTTCATCTCGGCAAAGACATCGCGCGGATGCTCGTATGTCCAGTCCAGACCAAGACGTTTGGCCAGATCGACGGTGATCGCCCAGTCTTCGCGCGCTTCGCCGGGGGCATCCAGCGCCTTGCGGCCCATCTGTACCTGACGGTTGGTATTGGTGACGGTGCCGTTCTTCTCGGGCCATGCGGCGGCGGGTAGGATGACATCGGCATAATTCGCCGTCTCGGTCAGGAAGATATCCTGCACCACCAGATGATCAAGGGCGGCGAGGGCATCGCGGGCATGGTCGACATCGGGGTCGGACATGGCGGGGTTTTCGCCCAAGACGTACATGCCACGGATGCTACCCGCATGGATCGCATCCATAATCTCCACGACCGTCAGACCGGGGGTGTCGAGAACGTCGGTGCCCCACGCCTTCTGAAACCGCTCGCGGACTTCGGGGCTTTTGACGCTCTGATAATCGGGCAGGAACATGGGGATCAGGCCCGCATCGGATGCGCCCTGCACATTGTTCTGACCGCGCAGCGGATGCAGGCCGGTGCCGGGGCGGCCCACCTGACCACACATTAGCGCCAGTGCGATGAGACAGCGGGAATTATCGGTGCCGTGGGTGTGCTGGCTGATGCCCATGCCCCAGAAGATCATTGCGGCCTTGGCCCCCGCAAAGGCCCGCGCAACCTCGCGCACCGTCTGCGGATCAATGCCGGTCAACGGCTCCATCGCTTCGGGCGTATAGGCAGGCAGATGCGCGGCCATCGCGTCGAAATTCTCGGTGAAAGCCTCGATGTACTGGCGGTCGGTCAACCCCTCCTCAACGATGACATTCATAATGGAATTGAGCAGCGCAACATCGGAGCCGGGTTTGAATTGTAGGCCATAATCTGCATGGCGGAACAGGCGGTTAGCGCGGGGGTCAATCGCGATCAGCGTGCCACCACGTTCGGCGAATTGCTTGAAATACGATGACGCAACGGGGTGGTTTCCGTCGGGGTTACAGCCAATGGCAATGGCGACATCGGCGTTTTCGATTTCGTTGAAGGTGGCCGTAACCGCGCCAGAGCCGATATTTTCCATCAATGCAGCAACCGAGGAGGCATGGCACAGGCGGGTGCAGTGATCGACATTGTTATGGCCAAAAGCTTCGCGGATTAGCTTTTGAAACAGATATGCTTCCTCGTTCGAGCATTTGGCCGAACCAAACCCCGCCGTTGACGCACCGGGGTACGTGTCGCGCACCTTGAGCAGACCTTTGGCGGCAAATTCGAGCGCCTCGTCCCATGTCGCTTCACGGAAATGGGTGAGCGGGTTGGCGGGATCGACGTTCAACCCCTTGGCGGGAGCATCCTCGCGGCGGATCAGGGGTTTGGTCAGGCGATGGGGGTGATCGACATAATCAAAGCCGAAACGGCCTTTGACGCAGAGGCGCTGCTGATTGGCGGGGCCGTTTGCGCCGTCGACAAATTTGATCTTCTCGTCCTTGATCTTGAACGTTAGCTGGCAGCCAACGCCGCAATAGGGGCAGACGGACTGGACTTCGCGGTCGATCGTCTCGGAGTTCTTGGTATCGGCAATAGCGGCGGGGGACAGGGCACCGGTTGGGCATGCCTGAACGCATTCGCCGCAGGCAACGCAGGAGGATGCGCCCATCGGGTCGTCCATATCGAAGACGATCTTGGCGTCATGGCCACGCCCCGCCATACCGATCACATCATTGACCTGCACTTCGCGGCAAGCCCGGACGCATAGGTTACAATGGATGCAAGAATCGAGATTCACATGCATCGCGACATGGCTGTAATCAAGCAGCGGCACACGGTTTGTCTCGATGGCGGGATACCGGCTATCCGAAACGTCGCAAAGATCAGCCATCTTCCAGAAATGAGAACCAGCATCATGGGCCTCGGCGCGGGGCGGCTGATCCGCGATCAGCATTTCCAGCACGCCCTTGCGCGCTTTCTTCGCCCGGTCGGAGGCGACCTTCACGACCATCCCGTCGGTCGGCATCCTCATGCAGGACGGGGCCAGCACCCGCTCGCCCTCGACCTCGACCATGCAGGCGCGGCAATTGCCGTCGGAGCGATAGCCCGGCTCGCCCGAATGGCACAGATGCGGGATCGTCGTGCCGCCACGCTTGGCCACCTCCCAGATGGTCTCGCCGGGACGCGCAGTGACCTCCTCGCCATCAAGGGTGAAGGTAATCGTGGGGAGGGTGCTTCCGTCAGCCATGTGTCAGGATCCTAAACGTCGTCTTGATTAGTGAAATTGAACTCGCGTCGCAGAAGCGCCCACAAGTCTTTCGCAGCAGACTCATCAAATTGAAGAGTCTGGCTCAACTTTCCCGGCTTTCCCGGCTCTCAGAACCATAAGTATTTAACTGTAAAATCTTTCTACCATCGCGTTCAGCAGTTAGATATTTGCACTCAACGATTGAAGGGTGCACACCCTTCAGGTCTCTTTCGTCTCGTACAATTGCTTTCACAAAAGCCATCAACTGATCTCGTCGCCGAAATGTTTGATGGTCAGCAGAATCGGGTTGGGGGCGGCTTGGCCTAGGCCGCAGATCGAGGCATCGACCATGGTTTCGCATAGGTCGGTGAGGAGTTCCGCGTCCCACTCGTCCTTTTCCATCAGCTTGACGGCTTTTTCGCAGCCGACACGGCAGGGCGTACATTGGCCACAGCTTTCATCCTCGAAGAAACGGAGCATGTTCAGCGCCGCATCACGGGCCTTGTCTTCATGGCCGAGGATGACGACCGCCGCCGAGCCGATGAACGACCCATGCGGCTGGAGCGTGTCGAAATCGAGGGGGATGTCGTTCATGCTCGCGGGTAGCAGGCCGGAGGACGGGCCGCCGGGCTGATAGGCGTAGAATTCATGGCCGTCCATCATGCCGCCCGAAGCGTCGATCAGGTCCATGATGGTCGAGCCTGCGGGCAGGATTTTCACGCCCGGCTCCTTCACCCGGCCCGACACCGAATAGGAGCGCAAACCCTTGCGGTCATTGGTGCCATGCGCGCCAAAGCAATCACCACCCTCACGGGCAATGCGGGCCACCCAATGCAGCGTCTCGACATTATGGACCAGTGTGGGGCGATTGAAGACGCCGACCTGCGCGACATAAGGCGGGCGCAGGCGGGGAATGCCGCGCTTGCCCTCGATGCTCTCGATCATCGCGCTCTCTTCGCCGCAGATATAAGCGCCCGCGCCCCGGCGCAGGTCGATATAGCCGGGGGCAACGATTCCGGCGGCTTCTAGCGCGGCAATCTCGACGGCGAGAATATGCAGGATCGCGGGGTATTCGTCGCGCATGTAGAGAAAGACGGTTTCGGCCTCGACCGCCCATGCGGCAATCAGCATCCCTTCGAGGAAAGTATGCGGCTCGCGCTCGAGGAACCAACGATCCTTGAAGGTGCCCGGTTCGCCCTCGTCACCGTTGACGGCCATGTAGCGCGGGCCAGCCTCGGCGCGCACGAAGGACCATTTGCGGCCCGACGGAAAGCCCGCGCCGCCCATGCCGCGCAGGCCGGATTCGAGCAATTCATCCTGTAGCTGGTCGGGAGTTTTCGAGCCAGCACGCAGGGATTTTAGCGTCTCGTAACCCCCCGCTGCGGCATAGGCATCGAAGCCCTGATAATCAGGAATGACCGCGTGGGTATGGCCCCCGGCAATGGCGGCATCGACCTTCTCAACGGTTGCGTGGTCGATATGGGCGTGGCCGATTTCCAGCACAGGGGCGGTATCGCAACGGCCCATACACGGCGCACGCAGGACACGGACCTTGGAAGCATCGAGGCCGGATTCGAGGGCGGCTTTCAATTGTTGCGCGCCCGCAAGCTCACAAGCGAGCGAATCGCAAACACGGATGGTCAGGTCGGGCGGCGCAGTCTCGCCTTCCTTCACCACATCGAAATGGGCGTAGAAGGTGGCAACCTCGTAGACCTCCGTCTGCGACAGCTTCATCATATCGGCCAGCGCAGAAAGGTTGGCGGCGGAGAGATGGCCGTAGGTATCCTGAATGCGATGCAGATATTCGATCAGCAAGTCGCGGCGCATCGGCTCCTTGCCAAATAACGCGCGCATCTCATGCAAGGCATAGGCATCAACCTGCCTGCCTTTAGGCGTCTTGCGGCCTTTGCCCTTGCCAGATTTCCATATGCCTTGGGTATCGTCGAGGGGTGCCATTGCCGCGTGCCTTCCGATGCGAAATATCGGGGTGCATCGAAAGGGCAAACACGCGATTTCAGCAAATCGAAAAGTACGAAGGCGCGTTCGGATTTGCTTATCGTGAGAGCAGTGAAGCCCACAACGATTCTCGCATTTGCTGTAACCGGACGGATAAAGCGAATTGCGCAAACGTTGATCCATAAAGCATCAGGTTTCACGCGAATCTTGGCGGGAAACCTGATTCAACAAATGTGCAAATCGCTATAGTGCAAGCCAGTGCGCTATAAATCGTACACTGTCTTATATAATTTTCATTGTACCATTATCGCACATCACATTTTGGTTAAATCGTGTAAAATGTCCCAATATGATGCTTATTATGGCAACAGTCTCAAATCGGAGATATGGGTATGCGGATAGAAGGTGGCTCACAGGCCAATGGATCACAACCGCCCCAATCTCGATTCGAGCAGGTAATGTCGCGCGAATTGGCGCGGGCCGGGGGTGGCAAAACCCCCGCTGAAACCAGCGCACGCACGAAACCCGTCACCGGATCAGCCGATTCAAAGAAGAGGGCACCGGGATCAGAGCGCGTTGGGGTACGGTTTGAATCGATCCAAGCGGGGAAAATCCTCAAGGGGATGCAGGATTCGACGCGACAAGCCTTGTTGAAAACCATGACATTCATGGCGGAAATGTCGAAGACCACTTTCGCAAAACTGAGTATCTCTGTCGATACGGCCTTTGGCAAAGCACAGGCTTTCAGCGAAAAAGCGGCAGGCACCATATCCGTGAAAATGGGCGGCACAGCGGCGAAAGGGGAGGCCGCGTTGATTGCAACGCCAAAGGAAAGCGCATCCACGCAAACCACGATGAAAGGGGATGCGCCGGTAAAAGGCGGATCGTTATCGACTGCGACCGCAACTACGACTACGACCACGGCCCCAGCATCCACACCGATTACGACGCGGGGAGGGGAGGCGCAGGTGATCGCGGCGGGCTCTGAACGCACCGCCGCACCCACCGCATTGATGGATACAGTACCCACCAACACCAGCACTACGCCCAATACAACCGAAGCGCCGGGGGCGCAGGAAGGGCGCGTGGCACTCGCCGTGCAGGAATCGCCCCATGCCCATGAGGGCATTTTGATGCATGGCCCCCATCTGCAAGCCGCCATGCGTAGGGCCAATGCGGCGGGCAAGACGTTGAGCATGGTCTATCAACTTGGGGAAAACGCCCATGGTGCCGAATTTGTCAGCATCGCCTCGGATGATACGGGCATTGTATCCGGGCCGGGTATCGACATCGCGCTAAACGATGGAGGCATAGATACCGCCGGAAACTGGGCGGCGCAGGCGGGTCAAGGAAAGCTCGACGGGGCGGAAGTCACCCTTGAACCCGATGCGGATGGGTGCGTTTTCGTCACGGATGGTGAAGCGGGGGTCGCCCAGCATGTGACGATGTGGATTGCGGGGAGCGCGCCGCTGCACACCGAAATCATCGCGATTCAGAAGTTCGGTTCCTAAAGCGAATTGCGATTATCCTGAATCATCGAGCGTCATATTTTGCGCGGCTCTTGGCGTAAAGTATGGCTCAGGTTTATCGCAAATGGCTGTAAAATGCGCCGCCCGTCTGATTTTCAGGGGGCATACTGACCCCGTTTGGCAATCGCCATTGCGGTGGTCGTCATCGCCTGTACCGCCGGGGGGATGGGGTCGCGGTCAACGGTGAGAAGACCGATGACACGGCTGGCGACCGGCTCGGTAAGGGCGAGGCGCACGGTATTTGTGCCGATGGGTAGGCTGTCGGCCAGCTTTGACGGGGCGATGGTGGCGGCGGCACCACTGGCCACTTGAGCAAAGGCGGCGGTGAAGGCGTTGGTTTCCATAACCGGCTTTGGCGATGCACCGACCTCGGCGAAGACGGCATCAATGATGCGGCGGTTGTTCATGTCAGAGGTCAGCAGGCATAGCGGTAGGGTCGCGGCCTCGGCCCATGTCGCATTGCCCTTTTCGCGGGGGGCGATGGCGGGCGGGGCGAGCAGAACATAGGTCTCATCGTAGAGTGGGACAGAGCGAAAGCCCGCCCCATCCGCACCCTCGACATAGGTGATCCCCGCATCGAGGGTAAAATCATCCAGCCCACGCCGGATCGTGGTTGAGGAAGCGGAGATGATTTCGAGCGTCAATTCGGGGTGCAAGTTGCGCAAGGCTGCCGGTATCTGCGCAACGAAGCTAAGCGCGGTGGGGACGGTGCCGATGGAGAGCTTGCCGGTTAGGCTGCCTTTGAGGGCGGCGATTTCCTGCCGCATTCCTTCGGCATCGGCCAGCATCTTGCGCGACCAGCGCAAGACCACTTCACCCTCGCGCGTCAGACCAAGAAAGCGGTTGCCGCGCTGTACCAGCGGCACGCCGAAATCGGCCTCCATATTGCGGATGCGGCCCGAAAAAGCCGGTTGCGAGATGCCACAGGCTTCGGCGGCACGGGCAAAATGCCGATGCTGCGCAAGGGCGACGAGAAGCTGCATGTCGCGCAGGTCAATCATGGTTGATCAGCCGCCAAGACGCGAGCAAAAGACGAGGCGGTTGCCGCTTGGGTCTTTGACGGTCACTTCGCGCCAGCCCCATTCCTGATCCTGAATACCGGGGCGTGCATTGGGATGGCCACGCTGGGTGATGGCGGCGTGATAGGCGCC